>JBAYYR010000063.1:0-6944 GCA_041672945.1 Sulfurimonas sp.
AAAACTAAATATAACTTTTTTTTAATCTGCTATATAATATTAGTTATGGCTGAAAATTTAATCTATAAAAAAAGATATAAATGCCCTTTCTGTCTTACTAAAACAGGTAATATTGGGAGTAGACCTAACTTATCTATTGATTTTAAAAAGAAAATTTATTATTGTTTTCGTTGTCAATCGAAAGGAAAAGTAACTGACTCTTTATTAAAATTACTCAATGAACATGATATAAATATAGAAAATATACAAGAATCTGAATCCTCTGAAATACCTAATAATCAATTATCAGAATTATGGAAAGGTAGTCGAATAACAGGATATGAATCAAAAAATATATTTACAGCATACCTAAGAAATCGTAATATGAGTAAAGAGGCCTTCAGTTATTTCTCTCCTCGTGTATATATTAATTCCATACAACCTGCATTTAATAATCGTATATTATTTCCTTTTACAGTTTCTTCTCGTATTTTAGGATACACAGGAAGATCAATAATGAATAATAATATACCTTATCTTCATACTATAGGACTTCCTCGTAAATTTTATTTTTTTAATGAAGATGTATTACAAAATATAACAGATAGAGTATATATAGTAGAAGGTATTTTTGATTTAATCGGAGTGGGGTATAAAATTACAGTAGCAGGTTTAGGAAAAAATTTAACAGAAATTCAATTACAGAAACTAACTTTAGCAAATACGAAAGAATTAATTTTCTGCCTGGATGGTGATGCCTGGATAGATTCATTATCTTATGCACTCACTGTAGGAATAATTACAGACAAAAAAATAGGATATATTAAATTACCTGCTGGTGAAGATCCGAATACTATAAATGTTCTGCAATTATCTATATATCATTTTTAAATTGTTTTATTAATTTTTTAAAGATAAGTATTTACTAATTTATATATTAAAGCACTTATTATTATAAAAGATACCCCATAAATAGCCCCAAATTTTATTAATGCTTTATTTAATTCTATCTTCTGACTTATCATATCATTTTTTAATGTTGCTACTTCTACATTTAATGAATTAAATTGACCTGTTTTATTCTGATCTGTTACACTATTAAATTCTTTATTACAATTTAAAATAGCTTCAATTGTTGCTATTTTCATTTTTATCTCTGTTATATTATTATCTACTTTATCTAATTTATGTTCTATTCTTTCTTCTATTGTTTCTCGTAATTTTCCTAAATCACTTAATTTTGCTACCCCCTCTTTACCTGTATTTATCATTTTATTACTCCTTCTTTTTATGTTCTATTTTGCCATACTTTTACATAATCTATATCTAATAACTGAGCAGGGCCTGTTGAATTAATATACCAGCCTAAATTCATAATGGCTGTAGCAGGTAAAGTAGTAACTGGTGCTATTTTTACCGCTGTTAACATATTATCTATATAAAAATTAATAGCCCCATTTGCAAAACATTCAATTTTATATATATGCCAATTTGCATCTATATCAGATGTTAATACCTCACTATATGGCCCTCCAGCTCCACCATCACCTTCAGCATATATTTTATTTAAAGTACCCCCACCGTCATTTAATTCAATTTTAAAATAAGCATAATTACCCCCTAAATCATCAAATCCAAAATAATGTGTAGCTAAAGTACCTAAATTCCCAGCATCAAATCGGGCTCTACTCTGTGCTGTACATACTAAAGCATTATCAAAATTAGTATCTAACTCTAATGTGGCTAATCCTATAGTACTTAATTGCATAATACCATTAATTTCATTCACTAATAATGCTGCATTTACTAAATTCCACTGTGGCATTATTCCAATACCTAAAAAATCATCATAGAAATAATTATAAGTACCATTGAATAAATTTTGATTAAATTCTAATAATGTATGAGTATCAGATATAATAGTCTGTAATGCGGCAGACCATCCTGTCTGAACTTGATTATCCTCCGCAGTTTCTTTATATCCAGGTATTCTCCATTTCCCCAGACCATCCTGTATTTCCAATAAGGGAACTCCTAACAATATAGGTTTTACATTACCATCTAC
Source organism: Sulfurimonas sp. (assembly GCA_041672945.1). GTDB lineage: Bacteria > Campylobacterota > Campylobacteria > Campylobacterales > Sulfurimonadaceae > JBAYBZ01. The sequence goes on from JBAYYR010000063.1 coordinate 2,045, forward strand.
ATTTAATTCAATTAAATATGTTCCTGCCATATCTATAGGAGTTAATGTAGCTATTGCAGTTTGAGCATTAACAAGAGTAGCTGCTGAACCATTTGGTTTTGAAATAATTGTCCACTGATATGATGTTGCATCTATATTTCCATCTGGGAAATTATCTAATACTATATCAGTACTTAAAATACATATAGTAAGAGAAGAGCCAAAATTACCTATTAAAGCTCCCTGTGTTGCTCGTGGATATGAATATGACATCGTTTTACCTACCTTTTATTTTGATTCCCACCCCTGCCAGCAGGCTGTATTACTACATTAGTAAATCTTCCTGCTGGAAGGACATTCATTAATTCTTCATGCTGTGTCTGCTGTACTATTGTTGGTTGTGTTTGTACCTGATGCTGTGGCGGCACAATATTCCCTCCTCCTGCTGTATTTCCTAAGGCATTAAAAGAAGAAGTTAACATATTTACTAATTGATTCATACCCCCCGAAGAAGATAAATCAATATTATTTAAATTAGTTAGCATACTTCTCATTTCACGAGAAGTTTCTCTTGTAATTGTAGTTCCCCCTAATTTTGCCATCATTTGCCCTAAGAACATTGTCCCTGCATTCTGTACTGTAAACATTGCCTGTGCCAGAGGCAACATTTTATTTGCAGCCGCTAATAAAGCAGCTTCATTCCCCGCTAATGCCTGTAAAGCTCCTAATTGATCTGTCATTAATCGAGTCGTTTCTGACTGTAATGTACCTAATATTTCATTAGTATCTCTCTGTGTATTAAGACTTTCAGCATTAACTCCTGTTAATACCTGCTGCATAGCTTCTGGGGTTAGAGTATTTCCTCCTGCCTGTTGTACCGCTTGTGTATACCGATCATATACATTTTCTACTACTCGACTATCTGGTGAATACCCGAATCCTTGCAATGTTCTTAAAGTATTTAATAAACCTACCGATCTATTACCACCTGAATTTTGCTGAGCATTCCCTAACATTCTATTCCAAAATCCAGTCCCTTGCTCACTAATCTGACCCTGTGGAGTAACCATATTAGTCGATGTATCTCTCATTATCTGAATCATTCTCCAGGGATCACCTTGATGCTCTTCACGATAAGAATGCCATAATTGAGACATAGTATACGGATCTCCTCCACCCCGCATAAAATTCTGGTACGCTTGTCCAGGAGCCCCTATAAAAGGCTGTATCATTCGTTGAGTCTGAGATACACCTAATCCTGTACCTCGTGTTGTAGCCCCGATTAAAGAAGTCATTCCTAATATATTTTTTGACAACTCTTCATCTGTCATGATAAAAGGTTCAAAAGTACTTCTCATAGAAGTACTAATAGCATTCATAAATTCAGGCATTCTACGACCAAATCCAGCAGCTACTCCTTCTGTTACTATCTTAATTGCCATTTGATCCCTGTTTTCATTTCTCATCATACTTGTACCACCCATCTGTAGTAATTGCCCTATTCCACCACCTAATGTTCCAGTATCTACTCCATATCGTCTTTGCATCTGCATTAACATTTTTGTAGTTCCTGTTGAAACTTCACCACCCATCGATTGATTAATGCCTGAGATTACCTGGCTGGATTCTGACGGGCCAAAACCTAATGGTAATCCTATCCTCATTACATCACGTCTATTGCCCCCAAATTGAGCTACAGATGCTATCTGAGCATTACCCCTTAATGCTGTATCTAAATATTGTTGTGATTGATTTAAAAGGCCTGAAATAAATCCTGGCAATACCTGAGTTAATTGTCCTAATCGAGGTGATAATTGCCCTATTATATTTGTTCCAAGAGCCATAGAAGAGCCATACCCAGGCGCTATTCTATTACCTATATTTGCAGTCATTAAATTACTAACCATGCCTGTAAACATAGCCTGAAGACCACCTGAAGCATTCTGAGCTGCACCCATTAGAGGGACTGCTCCTTCTGTTGTTAATCCTACCTCTCTTTGAGCTGTACTACGTCCACGGCCTCTACCACTTGATCTACTACTTGGTCTGAAATATTCAATTATATCCTGAATATCACCCATATCAAAACCTAAACCATGACCAGAACTTGAGCCCCCTGTTAATTGCTTTAATCCTGTTCCGATTGCTGTAAATATTCCTGTTGCTAACGCTCCTGGTAATCCAAACACAGAACCAATTCCTGTAGCTCCTGCTACTGTTTCTACATTACGTCTAGTCCCAGGCGCTTGATTAGAAGCATCATATAATAAATATGCTCCAGCAGCACCCCTAATTAATCGCCCTGGTATATTATTTAATAATCCACCACCTATACCCATATTACCAGCTCCACCATTACCACCTATTCCAGTGCCCCCATTATTATTAGTTCCAAATTGTTTTAAAGTGGAGGAGAGGGTTTTTATACCCTCTGTAAATTTTCCAAGTTCATTAGTACCTGCTTGTAATATAGATGTTAAATCTTTTAATTTATTAGAAAATTGAGTTAAATCATTAGCAGAAGTTAAATAATCTACCTGATCAGCCTGTTTAAAAGCACCCCCTATTTGCAGGTTTATTTTATCAATTGCTCCTGGCATAATTTACCTCTCTTTTATAATATTATATTAGATTTTATTAATTTTGCAATTATTGATTTATTTTTTGACAGGATTTCTGTAACTCTCGTAATATATCTTCATCATTACCTTCTGCTAATTCTTCCTCTAATTTATCTATTTCAGGATCATTCGTTTTATATATAATTTTACCATCTTTACCTATTTTATAGTTTATTTTACCATTTTCATCAATAGTAATTATTTCAGAATCTAAAGCATCACTTAAAAATTCAACAATCATATCTAAATATGTATAATCCCTTACTCTAGGATCAGTTTTAGGCATATTATATTTTCTGCATATATATGACTCTAAAAAATTACTTTTCTTAATTTCATTAACATAATGAATAAAATCAGGATGATAAAATCCTTCTTCTGTTGAAAGTATATATTTAAGCGATAGTTTCTTTTGGAGTTTTGACCTCCTTCCCTGATTTACGAAAAAAGGTATCAGCCCAGTTTACATACTTATCATATACTGTCTTTAATGCCTGTACATCATATAAATTATCAATATCCCACCATTCAGGGGATGCTTTAGTAGCCACTTTTAATTCAGATACCATATTAGTTACATTCGATAATGCAGCATCTACAGAAGGCATACCTTTTAATAACATCGATTTTATGCTTTCAATCTCTGCATAATCGATTACTTTTAATCTACGAAAAGTAAAATCACCAGTGTACTCAATTCCATCAATCTCTACTGTTACAGTTAATGTAGTTTCATTTTTCATCTTATTTCTCCTTCTTTTTTAAAATTATTACTCATTATATACACTTTTAAAAGTAATGTCAAAAAAGTTAATTTTTATTTTAAAATGTTATATATAATTTTATATATGGTAAAAAAATGATTAACTCAAATATAATTGAAACAATTCACTCTATGTATTGTACGGAAGATAAAACGTTTATCTCTTTTATTCAGAAAAACAATAAGTTTTTAACTATTATTTATAATGAATTTTTTGTCTATATTAATAATAGTATTTCTACTGCTACTGATGCTATTTCTACATATAAATTTATAGATTATTATAATACTAAATATTTATTTAATACTTCTATTATTATTGAAGATTATAAATCCTTAAAAATTTTAGATGATCATAATATAGAAAAAATAAAAATTAATACAGTAGCTAAACCTATTGATTTTTATATTAAATTTATCTTTGATAGAACTATTCGTAAAGAAGATAATAAAAAAGTTAAATTTTCATTTAATACAAAAAATATAAAAGAGTTAAATTTAATACAGAATTGTATACAGTTTAATATTATAGATAAAAAATTAAATATCTCTGATGAAAGTAATAAAAAATTAGATTTTACCTATTTTAATATTTTACAAAATACAACGGATAATTTTACAAAATATATTTGGAAGGATAAATTTATTGCAGCTTTAGAATTATTTGTATGCTCAGATATAATAATAGAGATGTATCCTGAAGATACATATCCTATTATTTTATATAATAAAACTAAGAATAATATTGTAATTTTAAGTATAAATAAAACAGAAATTAATGACCAGGTAATATGGAAGGAGGAATAAAATGGAAAAGTTTAAAAAAGGGTTATTTGGGCTATTTATTTTAATTTCTATATCTTATGTATATTTTACTTATTTTTATGTGAATAAAGAAAATATACAGGAAAATGTTAAAAATTCTATTAATGAGACTTTCCAAAAAAATGGTATTAATGAGATTATATGTAGAAATGTTATTTTAACCCAGAAAGATTCTAAAAATTTTACAGGAATTGCTTATTTTAATAATGATGAATCAACTGAAATAGATGTTATAGTAGATTCTACTAGTCTAGTTTGGCATTTTAAAAATTAAGAGTTTAAAAATTAAGAGTTTAAAAATGAAATATATAAAAACAAAGAACACAAAAAAGATTAATGGGGTATCTGTATTTCAAATACAGAGAATTAGCGATAAAAAATTAGGGGGATGGATTGAAGAAGATGAAAATCTGTCTCAACAGGGAGACGCTTTTGTTTATGATGATGCGGTCATATTTGGGAATGCTCAAGTATTTGGGAATGCAAAAATATTAGGCAATGCACAAATATATGAAAATGCGGTCGTATTTGGGAATGCAGAAATATCAGGCAATGCACAAATAAAAGGAAATGCACAAATATCTAAAAATGCTCAAGTGTTTAATTATGCTCAAGTGTTTGGGAATGCTTTAATTTATGGGGATGCATGGATATTTGAGCATGCCCTAATTTATGGATTTTCTGAAATATATGAAAATGCTCAAATATTTGG
>JBAYYR010000064.1:0-6863 GCA_041672945.1 Sulfurimonas sp.
GTTTTAGTTTTTGTATTCCAGTAGGTGTGTTCTGTTGCATAGATTTTTGTGATGTTATGTTGTATCTCATCGCTTAGTTTAAAAAGCATACTCTTAAGCTCTTCAAAGTTTAGCGGTTTTACAAGGTACGCCTCTAGGTGCAACTTTATGGCATCTAGTAGCTTCTCTTTATCTGAGTGGGCGCTTAAAACCACTATTTTGGTTTGCATATCTTTTGCTCTGATCTTAGCTATAAGCTCAAGTCCGCTCCCATCTGGCATATTTACATCACTTAAAACTATATCTGGTTTTTTGTTTTTATAGACTCTATAACCATCTGCCGTGTTTGAAGCCCTATAAACAGAGTTAAAAAACAGACCTATAAACTCGGCTAACTCTGCCTGAAGTTCCAGCTCATCTTCTACTATTAGTATCGAAATATCTTTTATCTTTTGCTCTTTCATATCTTTATAATAAACCTTGCTCCCATAATCTCATCTTTTAAAATATTTTGAACCTCGATGCTCCCTTGCATACTATGCTCAACAATATTTTTAGCTATATAAAGCCCTAATCCAACACCCATAGCTTTGTGTTTAGTGCTAAAATAAGGGTCAAATATCTTTGTGATATCCTCATCTTTTATACCCCCGCAACTATCTTCGATGCTAAGCTCTAGTTTGTCGTTTATCTTTTTATACTTTATAAGCACTTTTGGCTCTTTAATATCTCTAGTTGTTCTTATGTCGTTTATGTTTGAGAGTACACTAACTAAAACTTGAACAAGCTCATTTTTAAGCCCAAAAAAAACTATATCTCTCTCATCAGGCTCAATACTAGTCATACTATCAAGCCCAACAATAGCTAAAGCACTCTTTATAGCATCGTATACCAAAAAGCTCTCTTTTTGTTTTTGTGGGGCATTAAAATCTAAAAAATCCTCAACACTTTGTGACATATAGTCTATCTTTAGTTGCATTTTATCAAATTTATCTTTTAAAAACTCAATAGGTATCTCACCACTTTGGCTCATCTGTTTTAGTATCGCTAGAGTTGTATTTAAAATCGCTAGTGGTTGCCTCCACTGATGGGCGATATTTTGCACCATCTCCCCTATTTCTGCTTTTTTGGCTTGTTGAGCCATCATAATACTCTGCTCTTTTATAGTTTTTTGAGACTCTTTTAACTTTGCTATAGTATCTTGAAGCTCTTCATTGTACTTTTTATCTATATATAAACCACAATCAAGCCCCCTCATATCTTCAATGAGCTTTGGTATATACCTTTTTTCTATAATAGAGCCGTGTTGCGGGGCTATTAGGTCTATATCTAGCTTCTCTATCTTTGCTAGTGAGTAGTTAAATATATCTTTACTAGGCATATACTCCTCATGAAAAAGCCTCGCTTTTGAGAAGTATGTCTCATCGGCATAAAAATGCCAACTATGCTCAATCCCACCAAAAATATCACCCGAAAAGAGTGTTTTTGTCCTTGGCTCATAACTTACAAAAGCCCCTGGGGAGTGACAATATGGTGTTGTATAAAACTCTAAAGTTTTACCATTTTTTGTCTTTAAAACAAAATCCTCTTTATCTATCTCGTAGTATGAAGAGCTAACCATATAGTGTTTTATAAGTAGTGACATTCTAGAGTGGGTGATTATTTGTAAATCTTCTCTATCTATAAGCTTTTCAATCTCAGGAACACTAGCACAAAGGTCAGGGTCTTGATGGTGAAGTACTATATATTTTATAGATTTTATCCCAACAACTAGATCTATTTTTCTAACCACCTCATCAAACTCAAGCATAGAACCAGGGTCAAGAAGTATCGATTCATCGCCATTTTTTATGAGGTATGGATGGCACTGAAAAGGGTCACCCTTTAGGTGCATACCTATCCAGTATATATCTTTTGCTATCTCATAAGCTTTTGTAGTATCAAATACCTTGCTCATCTTTAGCAAACCAAGCTAACTCTTCTCTTAGCTCTACAACTCTACCTACAACTATAAGTGCTGGAGTAGGAAGATCTTTTGATTTTTCAACTATATTGCTTAGTGTGCCTACAACAACTTTTTGATCTATTGTAGTACCTTTTGAGATAACAGCACATGGAAAATCCTCATCTTTGCCTATCTCTAGCAGTTTTTTACATATCTTGCTTAGGTTGTGAAGCCCCATCAAAAACACTATAGTGTCGTCTGATTTAAAATCACTCCAAGGGATTTGTGACTCTTTTTTATGTGGCGATTCGTGACCCGTTACAACTCTAAAGCTTACAGAAACCCCCCTATGAGTTACAGGGATACCTGCATAAGCAGGTGCTGAGATAGCTGAAGTTATACCGGGGATAACCTCAAACTCAATACCTCTCTCTTTTAAGTAGAGTGCCTCTTCTCCGCCTCTACCAAAAACAAACGGATCACCACCTTTTAGCCTTACAATATTTTCATACTTTAGTGCATTTTGATATATCACTTCGTTTATATCATCTTGTGGAACTATATGTTTACCATCTTCTTTACCCACATATATAAACTGACACCCACTTTTAGCCTCTTTTAGTATATCTGGATTTGCTAAGCGGTCATATATAATAACATCGGCCTCTTTTATAACTCTAAGGGCTTTTAGTGTTAAAAGCTCTATATCACCTGGCCCTGCCCCTGTTAGATAGACTCTGCCCATTACTTTTTCTCTTCAAATAAAAATATACCTGATGGTTTAGCTATGTTAAATATCTCACGAGAGATATACCACTCTTTTGTATCTATAACTACTACTTTATTTGTATCATTTACTGAAACATAAAGATTTGGTCGTTTTTCTGACCATCTTACATGTAAAACCTTACCATCAAACTCATATCTATGAATCACCTCAAGAGTATCTGTGTCTATGATCTGAAGTACTGGAAACTTATCGCCACTAAAAGTAACCGCCATATACTTTTGATCTGGACTTAGTGCCGTAAAAACAGGTAACCCCTCTGTCTCTATCGCTTTTATAAACTTAAAATCTGGTGTATATGCTAAGACTTTGTTGTTTCCAACTGCTGGTACAAACACTTTTGAGGTACCTATGCTCCAAAATCCAAAATGTGGTACTTTTAAAACTGGTTTTTGATCATCAAGTAAAACATCTATCTTTGAGTATGTCATAGTATCTAGATCAACAACACCAAACCATGGACTTTTGAAAAATCCTGTTATAAACTTAGAGCCATTTATCATAGCATCAAAAGGCATAACTCCAACATCTTCAAACTCTTTGTGTATCTTAAAATCAGGCTTCCCTTTTCCACCATTCATATCTTTAAGTACAGTTATCTTGTCATTATCCATTTGTGAAAAAACAAGGTAATCTTTATAGACTTTTATACCAACATTTTTAGAACCAGTGTCAAAAACTTTTATTACATTTAAATCACGATCTAGTATATCTACACTTTTGTTATCGTAGTTTGCTACCGCTACATAGTTTTTTGTTATCTCAAAACCTATAGCACTTTTACTTGTTTTGTACTCTTTTAAGATTTTCTCTTCTATGGGGTCAAACTTTATAACATAGCCATCACGACTTATAACATAGCCATCGTTCTCATAAAACTTAACAACCCCATGGTTCATATTTCTCATACCCTCTATATGAGAAGATGTTAAACCTTTTTCAACAATCGCTAAAGAGCTACTCTCCCTCTCTACAACAAACATCTTCTCATCGCCACCAGCTGCCATATAAAGAGCCTCTACACCCTTTGCACTTAGTGTGCTAAAAGCTAGTATTGATGCTAAGCATATATTTTTAATTCCCATTTTATTTTCCCATCCTCTCTTCTAGTGTTAAATAACATGATGGATCTTCAGCCCAAAGATCCCCACTTATAGCATACGCACGCGATCTTGATCCACCATTACATATCTCAAGTTGTGCACAATCTGAACATATGCCACTTATGTTTGTTCTAGGTCTAGCTCTTAGTTTGTCCAAAAGCTCACCGCTATTCCATATATCTCCAAAATCGCTCTCTATGATGTTACCAACCGATAGTGGAAAAAATGGATCGGGTCTTACAAACCCTTCGCTGTTTATATTTAGTAGTTTTCTACCCGCACTATTACCACCCCAAGCGACTAGCTTTTCTCTCATTGTCTCTTTTAAGTTAGGGTATTTTTTAGCAAACTTATCTAAAAACAGTATTGCATCTTGCTCCATATTGCCCGTAACTATATCTATATCTCTTCCACTCTCATAATACTCAAAAGCCTTATCTAAGATAAACTCAACCGCTTCTCTTCGTTGCTCTTTGGTTATATCCATCTTAAGGTTATCTAGCCCTCTACCTGAGTAGACTAAATGAGATATATATATTTTAGAGATATTTTCTTTTTCGGCTAGATCAAATATAAACTTCAAATCAGGATAGGTATCTTTAGTGATAGTAAACCTTATACCAACCTTTCCACCATGAGCATTTGCCAGTTTTACAGCCTTAAGAGTTTCACGAAATGAACCTTTTAAACCTCTAAAATAGTCATGTGTCTCTTCGCTTCCATCTATACTTATGCCGACATAGTTAAAAGTATCTACGATCCTTTGGACATTGTTACTATTAAAATATAGTCCGTTGCTAGATAGATAAGTGATGATTTTATGCTCTTTACAAAAATCTGCAATCTCAAATAGATCTTTTCTAGTAAGTGGCTCACCACCTGAGAAGATTATAAACTTAACACCGTTTTGCTTCATCTGCAAGATAGTCTTTTTTATCTGCTGCGTAGTAAGTACATCAACCTCATCGAGAGTCGATTTTGAATAGCAGTGAAGACACGATAGGTTACATCTGTTGGTAAAGTTCCAGATAGCTATAGAGCCATCTAGAACTCTTTGTGGTTTGTCTTCTATAACTGTTGAGATTAAGTTTGATAGTCTAAACATTATTTGCCTTTTTGTTCAAGTATATATTTGGCAACATCATCACGCTCTTTTTCAGTTAGATCAAGTTTGCTCATAGCAGTTCTTTTATAACCAAAAGCCTCATACATCCCCTCTGGTGCTATTATGTAAGCCTTGATCTCATCTATAGTTCGCTTTGATGCTATATCACTAAAAGATGGACCAAAAGCCTCAGATGTTTGATGATGGCAACCCCAGCAGTATGTTTTAAAAACCTTCTCTCCTTCAGCAGCATCTGCATATAGAGAAAATGTCAATGCACTTATAATTAAAATAGATTTTTTTATCATATCACTCTCTTTTGTTTATTTTATATTCTACTCAATATAGTATGAATAACAACTTATCATTAATCAATAAGTGGCAAAAGTTGTCAAAAAACAGATAACTAGATTATTAAAGGGGTCTTCCCCGAAGGGAAGATGGTGCGATTATGCACCTGGGATAGTTTGTCTATGCTCGATAGAGTAAGTAAATGTAGGTGTTGTTAAGTCATTGATATATTTAACGAACTTACCAGTCTCAGATTCATATATACCGATACGACCTGCATTCCACTCAGAGATCATTGTCCAGTAACCATGGTTAGCTGGTTCAGCGTGTAGTATACGAGGAACGATAGCTTTTCCATCAGCATCTTTAACTGTTGGAACATTCCATTTGTATAGAACTTTACCAGTTACAGGATTTGTAACAGTACCCTCTTTAGTACCTACTGTTATGATTCTATCTAGCTCTAGAGTCTGTTTGTTGATAAGGTGTACTTGATTCCATACATCTTCACCACCTAGAACGTTATCCGCCCAGATAAATGGTGTATGCTCAGAAGTACCAACAAATAGTCCTCCACCACCGATTGGGATTTGTCTGATAACATCAAAATGATCATCCCAAATAGTTACTTGACCTAAGTTCATGTTTACAGTTGCACCTAGTTGTTGTCCTAGCTTTTCATTGAACCATGAAGAACCTTGACCTGGGTGCGGTTTTGAACCTGGACCTGTATATATTTTAGTAACAAGTGATTTAGTTTTAAAGTCAACTACACCAACAACGTCACTACCTTGAGAAGCGATAAATAAGTATCTACCTATCTCTTTACCTTCATTTAAGAAACCATCATGAAGGATATCACCGATATTTGGAATATCTCCAACTATTGGGAAGTTCTCTTTTGAGTAGTCAACTATATAAACATGTCCACCATCTTTTAGTGCAAATGCAAAGTATGGTCCGTATGGAGTATCAAATATACCTGCTACACGAGATGAGTCTATATCACCATTTGGTTTAATAACACTTGATGTTGGGTAAACTTTTAGTGGCTCAAGAGTCATTGCATCCATAAGTACAGCACCGCCTGGTACATAGTTTCCTGCCATTAGGTATTGACCATCTGGAGAAACTGCTAGACCACGAGAGTCTGAACCAACTTGACACTCAGCGATTTTTTGTTGACCTGGGCTATTTAGGTCAAACATTGTTACTAGACCTGATCTTGAGATCGAGTAAGCATATCTTGGTTGTCTTTTGTTTGTAACAGTAACGTGAACAGCGAAACCTGCTGGGTGGCGAGATAAAATCTTACCATTTGTACCATCAACAAAAGTTACTCTCTCTGCATCTCTTTCTGTAACGAAACAGATGTCTGTATTTTTCTTAACATCTACAGCATAAGGATACTTTTTGTAAAGATCCATTCTATCATTTAGAGTTTTCCAACCCTCTTTTACAGTCTCTAGAGTTAGTTGTTTTATAACCCTACCTTTAAAATGTTGTAGATAATCTACCATTTTATCAGCATCTGTTTGAGTAAATGTTGATTTAAATGGAGGCATCGCAGTACCTGCTTTACCGTTTAGTATAATAGCAGCAAGATCGCTTGAGTTTTTCTTACCTATAACTGCTGGACGAAGATCCGAACCA
>JBAYYR010000065.1:0-6810 GCA_041672945.1 Sulfurimonas sp.
CAGGAATTTTTTCAAAAATAAATGTATCTGAGTTAGAAGATACATATATTTTTGAAAAAATTCCTGGTCTATATAAAGTTGAACCACCAAATCGTACACTAAGTGTCATTTTTCACCTCTTTATTTTTATTATATCATTTAAATATCATATTACAAGTGAGTTTCACTTTCAAATAGCACATCTTTATCAGGATCTTCTAATATAATATTTAATATATTAACAAAATCCTCCCCTTTAAATACTGACTCTTCTGCCATATAATCTAATACTATATGCCTTCTAAATCCTCGAATAGGAGTAGATTCTAAATCATCTATTATTGAAATTTGCTCACGACTCATGGTTAAATTCTGTATCCCATCTATTTCTAAATCATCTCGAATAAGCTTTAAATATGCATATATTAATGCTGTTATAAAAATAGTAGCTAAATGATTTTCAGTTTCTATTATAATTCGTACGGTATATCCATTTAAATCTCCATAATGCTCCCCACCTTTTGATATATAATATTCATACTCTATTACGGGATCTATTACTGGAATAGTAAAAGTTAAGGTTTTATTTGATATTGTAAAATTTTGTCCTAATTCATACAATGTATCATCAACATCAGTTACTACTACAGTTTGATGAAGTGGTTCAAAAGTTAAAGTAGCCGTCGTGATAGTACCGCTAAAAGATTCAGTCTTAGTTTCATAATTAATTGCTTCTTCTTCTAATTCATCCCCTATTACACGTTCAACAGGAGTTACTCCCTCTTCAATTATAATAATACAGGGTAAATTCTGTGGAGTAGATGGAAAGCCTATTAAAACATTCCAGGGATTACTTTTCTTTTTCTTTTCGGGATTAATCCCTTTAATATATGTTATAAATTCTTTTAATTGAGCTTCAGGAACTTTATCAAATATATCATTTAATTTCTTCTTCCCAGGATCATTACCATAGGAATAAAATTCCTTATAAAAATCCTTAGTAAATAATTTTTCTAATATATCTTTTATCCTCGTATGCCAGAAAAATTCAGGTATATGAATTGCCATTATTTACCACCTTTTTTTAGCTCTCGTACTAATTCAGTAACTGCTTTTTGTGTAAATCCATATCCCTTAAATCCTGGATGAATCCATCCCATCCATTTTCTTTGAGATAAAGTTCTAAATTCAGCAGGTGCATTTATTGGGATTCGTACATATCTAAATCCTTTTTTACTTATTTTTGAATTTTTTGCAAAAATTAATCCCGGTTTCATATCAAATCCTGTAAATCCAAAATCAAACATAGAAGCTAATTTTTGGGTATAATTTACTTTTACTCCCCAGGTGGTTTTTTGAATTTGCAAACCCCGAACATAAGAATCTCTTATATTTGATTTTTTTATTACTAATTTCTTCATTATCTGCTTTCTTAATGCTTTATATATATAATTTTTGTATTTTCTTATTTTTAGTAATTCTGCTATATTGTACCATTTAATTTTAAATTCTTTTCTTAAATCAATATTTAACTCTTTCTGATACATGTATAATCCTTATATTTTAAAGGCAAAAGTTACTAAAGACTTAGTAACTTTGTCCTTAATTATTTAATTAAATCACCTCGTTGCGCAATAACTGAAAAAGGCATATCAACCCATTCTTCAGCGGGTAAAGCTAACTTAATATTTACCCCTCGATATTCATTTAACATCCGCATTACATAAAAATAAGGTCTCGCTTTATATCGTATTGAAATTGGAGTTTTTAAATATTTCTTATTTATTATTATATTTCTTTTTTTATCAGTATTTATTTTTATGGTTTTTGTTATGTCTCGCTGCTCTGTTGAGGATACATATATATATGCTTGCTCTATTTCTAATATCTCAGTCTGTAATTCTACATCTGTTTCATAGGAATTAATTACATCTTGCATAGTAATATTATTATTTAATCCTATTATTTTATCCCACAAAGTTACTCGAATAGCAGCATAAAAAGTTATCTGCACAGTACCTACATCTAATGTTATTCCTGTCGGTAAATTAGTCTCAGTTTCTTTATTTAATCCCATTATTACAGCTCGAGTATTTACATCATTTTTATCATATTTTCTTCCACTACCCTTACAAAAAATACAGCTAGGATCTGGCTGTCCTGTATCATTACGTAAACAGCATGGACAGGTAATTATTTTATTAATTATTATATCCTGTCCATGCTGCCTGATAAAATTATCAAAAGCTTTGACTCGTTCACCACCATCTACCCACATGAAATTTTTTTGCCATTGCCTTTGATTTACCGGAATTGAGAGGGAAGAAGGAGGAATTTTTATTACTTTAGGCATCCACTGTTATTATACACAGGGAACTGTAATTGTTATATTACCAATTTGCCCAAAACCTGCATGTGCTCCTGCTGTATCATCTAATGCTATGGTCATTTCTATATCTATTACATCGCCTGGAAGTAAAGCCGCTCCTGTAATAGTATAAGCATAATTAGCCCATACATTTGTATTAATACTCTGTGCAGCAGTAGCACAAATATCAGCACCTACCCCTAATTCTTTATTTGATTCAAAAGCTGTAAAATCAAGAGTAGCGCTGACCTGTAAAGCTACGGCTACTCGAGCGCTTGCAGTTAATGTTAAATCAGATGCTGCTATATAATTCGCTGGAATAATAAATTGGAATCTTGCTTTTTCTGTCTTTGTTGCACCTGTTGGATTAGACGAAGTTAATGATATATTAGCAGCCCCACTAGCACCTGTGGTAATACCTAAGTTTGTATTATCCCCTGCATTTGGAAGTATTAAAGCACAATCTCCAGTTCTACGTAAATCAGTAAAATTCACACTAAATGCACTGGAAGTACCTATGAATTCTAAATCACCAGGAAGTAAGAAATCTATAATACCTGCTGCTATGTCTTTTACTTTTACTCGTCCTATTACTTGAGCTATAGTTCCAGCAGTTGTTGGTTTTGTTAATGTCCAGGAGCCCGCTACAGTATCACTTAAATATACAGGATCACCCACTGTAGCAGCATTAGTATTTAATCCTGTAAGTAATGATCTTCTATAAGCTATTCCAGAAGCTCCGTTTGCAATTATATCTTTTAGTATATATTGAGCTTTTGTTGCGGAAGTATTAGCTTGTGCTTTTGCAGCAGTAAAACTATTATTAGCAGCATTATAACTATTTAAATAAACTATATCTCCTACGGCATAATCACCACCCGAAGCATTCCATATCTTTACTTTATCATTAATTTCATCTACGGCTACTTTTGGTAATGTAACAGCAGAGGCTGCTAATTTAGCATTTGTAATTGAGATCGCTTGAATTGCAGAAGTACCTATAATTTCTAAATCACCAGGAAGTAAGAAATCTATAATACCAGCCGCTATATCTTTTACTTTTACTCGTCCTATTACTTGAGCTATATCATCAGCATCAGATGGTTTTGTTAATGTCCAGGAGCCCGCTACAGTATCACTTAAATATACAGGATCACCCACTGTAGCAGCATTAGTATTTAATCCTGTAAGTAATGATCTTCTATAAGCTATTCCAGCAGTAAAACTATTATTAGCAGCATTATAACTATTTAAATAAACTATATCTCCTACGGCATAATCACCACCCGAAGCATTCCATATCTTTACTTTATCATTAATAGCATCTACGGCTATTTTTGGTAGTGTAATTGATATTGGCTGATAAAATGAAGTTCCAACAGCACTTACTAAACCTGGCAAACAAAAATATATTTCACCAATAGTTGCTGATTTTACTTCTACCCAGCCTATTATCTGAGTAATTTGATCCGCTGCTGTTGGCGCTGTTAATGTCCATCCACCCGCAGTTGTTGGATCTAAATATACAGGATCACCAACAGTAGCAGCATTAGTATTTTGCCCTGTTAAAGTATGAGTCTGATATATTTCGCTAGTTCCTCCATTCGCAACCGCCGAACGTAATATATATTGTGCAGGTCTATTTGGATAATCAGCATCTGCTTTTGCTATTGTTGGATATTTTGTGGTAGCATCAATACCAGATATATATACTAAAGTTCCTTCTGTATAATCACCACCTGAAGCATTAATTGCAAATACTACATCAGGTAAAAAATCAGGTCTAATTGTTAATTCTTTATCAGCATTTACAGAAAAAACATCAGCATCTAAAGACAAATTCTCAGCAGATATTTTATTCCCATTCGCTAATGAAGGATCATATTTTTCTGCTCTATTTAATTTGTTTCGTGGGTCACTCATTTTATTCTCCTTTTAAAATATTTATAATATTTATTATGATATAAAAATCAATATTTTCAATTAAAATTATCCTAATCGTGCTATTGACGGTATTTCATATTCTGTTTTTAATCTGTCTATCAATCCTGGACTACCTACATTATATCCATATAGTTCTTTTTGATACATTATTATACGAGCTGAATAAGCAGAGTTCTCAGCAGATGCTGTAGTTCCGATGGATTGACTCCAGCCATCCATACCAATTGACATTGAAGCTATTCCAGCCCCTATAACGAGATCTCCTAATATATTAAATAAATGTATTGATGCTAACATACCAATCGCATGTGCCATCTGTGCTGGTATATCATCAAAACCAGCATTATAAATTAATTTAAAAGCCATTGGGGCTTTTGCCTGCCAATGTAACATAGGCCATAATCCTGAAAAATACATACCTGTTGAAGATACTATTGTGCCAGGATATAATTGCATTATCCCCATTTTTGCCTGATATATTATCCAGGCATTATCTAATATTTCTACCGTGTTATTTCCATACATAATAGTAAATGAAGTAATAGCTCTAATAGGTCTTTTCCATAATTGTAAAAAACAAAAATTAGAATATATTTCTAAATCATAATCATGTCTTTCTTCAATATCATCTCTCTGTCGAATATATAACATTAAGTCATTTTCCAATTGCCCTATTGCTTGGGCAATTGCAAATTCAGCTACTTTATCCGATATTTTATTCCCATCAGGATCTATTAAGGGGATACCAAAAAAATATTGCTCATATAACCAAGCTGAATTTAACTCCTCTATTTTATATGTATGTTGAATCAATTTATATCCTTTTTATATAAATATATAATATTAAACTTGCCAAACTTAAAATTAAAAATCCTAACATAACAAGATATTCATCCATTTTTTATCCGAATACCCTCTTAATGATTCTATATTGATTAGTTTTTTCAGAACCAAGATATATCTGAGATTTAACAGCCCCTCCAATCATAGTAAAACCTAAATAATTAGCAGAAACATAAGTGCTATCATTAACAGGATTAGTTGTTCCTGTACCTCCTGTACTTGATAATATCCATTTTTTAGTACCTACCTCCCTATGCCATATATACCATGCAACAGAATCAAAATTAAGTACTCTTTGAATTTTAAATGTATATGCTTTAGTATAATCAAAATAGGAAGTATCTGTTAATATTAACCAAGCAACTACTCCACCCCCTGTCATTCTTATTAGCGCCATCTGTCCATTAAGAAACCTAAATACATACCCATTATATGAAGTAGATAAATCATTTTGAAGTGTAAAATATATTTGAGATGTTACATCTCCTGTTTTTATTGTAAATTCCCATTCACCATTTATCAACTCTTCAGGATAAGTACACCTTATTTTAGAATAATGTGCATAAATTTTATTTGTTAATCCTAATGTATTCCTTATTACTTTACAATTTTCCCCATTCATTGATATTGTTGATATATCAACATTGCCTGATGTTACTGTAAAAGGAGTAGTACTTAATTGCCCTGAAACTATTCCTGTAACTTCAGGAGTTAATGGATCTGATATATATTGTATTGCTCCACGTTTAATTCTTTCAAATTCTGCAACATGTTCTGATAAAGTAATTGCCCTATTATAAATAGACAAGAGTTTCAATTGTGCATCTAGAGGATACCCTGTATCCCCAAATCTACCTATATTAAGTGTATGATTGATGGTTGCTACTAATCCTGCATAAGATGACGATTGCTTTATTAATTGATTATTCTTAATTGTACCATCATAAGACAGAACTAAAGATGAATCTTCAATATTAGGTTTTATGTCTGGAAATAACATTTTAATATTCCTGCCTTATTAATTCAGAAGTAACCTTTGCTACCTCTGTATCTGTTAATTGTGTATTAGTACAGAAAACAGACTTCACAAGAGAGTTAACAACATAAACACTAGATCCTAATAATTTTACTCCTGTTACTATATCTGTACTATGAGTATAATGATTACTCATTGCAACATAAACCCCATTTTTATAAAATTTAGGTGTAGCACCATCTGTGTAAGAAATAGCAAAAGCAGTCATAAGAGTTTTACCACTTATTACAGCATGTGCTTCAGGAAATGTTGGAGGAATTAGCACCTCTATAAATATGTTAGATCCATTCGATTGAATACTATTATATGATCCATCTTCATAAATAAACTCCTGAGATGGGGAATTATTTATTGTTTTAAATGGCATCCAGGCCCCTACAAATACAAATGTTGCAGCATTAAAAAATAATTGTTTTGGAACACTTACATATCCACTTACTCCTGGATCTATTATCCCACCATGTATAAATTTCTTTGTCCCTGCTAAAACACCATTATTAGCATTTTTAGATAGATCATTCGCATGACCTAATCGATAATCATGAAATAAAGTAACTGAATTAGCATTTAATAATTCTTTTATTTTACTCATGATTAATACCCTGTAAGAGTTTTATATATAAATCTTTACATTGAATTT
>JBAYYR010000066.1:0-6761 GCA_041672945.1 Sulfurimonas sp.
TTTTGTAAAACTGTTAAACTTCTGAGCAAAAGGGAGTAAAAAAAGTAAAAAAGCTATCCAAAAAGTGTAGTTTACACTATCGACTATAAGGGCATAACCAAAAGCGGTTTTTGGGATATCAAGCGCCCTTGCAACTGCTACCATATTTGCCGAACCACCCATCCAGCTACCACTTATAGAGCCAAAAGCAGCCGCCATAGTTGGGGTAAAATCAAATAAAAAAGCTACAACTATAAAACCAAAAACTATGGAGCTAACTGCCAAAACATAAGCGATAATAAGTTTTTTTCCTAAAACAAAAAAGTCACTTATCTTGACACCTAAGAGTATCAAAAAAAGCATAGCGGGTAGAAGATAGCTCATATTTAGCTCATAAACACTAGCAGTGGCGGGACTAAAAAAGCTAGAGAGTGACATACTTAGCAGATAAACTAGCACGATAGGTGGCACAAACTTAAATATCTTAAGCTTGTGGTTTTTATCTAGATAGTAAAAAGATGAAGCAATGGCTAAAACTACTAAAAAATATAAAAGCGGGTTACTTATCACAAGGGGCTATCTTTAGGGTTTTTATCTCTTTTCTTAGCTCTTGCATAAACCTTGGCGATGGGTCATTTTTGATAGTTCTATAGCCATCATCTACCTCTAGCCAAAGCGGGGTTTTCTCAAAACATCTATACTCATAGTGACCCACCATATACTCTATGCTAGAAAATCTCTCTTGAAGGTATTTTACAAGCTCAATATTTGCCTTTAGTTGCTCGTCTGTTAGATTGTCGTTTGAACTCTCACCACCTACATTTTCGATGCCTATGGAGTTGTAGTTTAGCCCTATGGTGTGCCTAGCCATAAACTCTAGTGGCATCAACTGATGGATAGTACCATCTTTATCTACCATAAAATGAGCCGAAACATTTAGGGCTCCAGCACTAGCGATATCGCCCCTAACATTTGGCAAAACTGAAGGTTTTAGCCTCTTAAAAGCCTCGCTAAAACTATCCATAGCGGTGTGGTGTATAACGATGATTTTTGGCTCTATGGTTATATCTTTTGGGGTTTTGTTGTAGTGCTCTTTTATATAATCAAGACTAAGCTCTACCCTTTTTTCATCAAAATCTATAGGGGTTTGAACTATATCTATCGCCATAGCCAAACTCGCTACAAAAAGTAGTAAAAACTTCATCATTACTTGAAAAACTTTGAGTTTTCTGGGTTGTTTAAAAACGAAGCCATTGAGTTTTCTAGCTCATCTTTTTTGATAGGATTTGCCACATTTATAAAAACAGGCACCTCATCGACTACTATATGAGCTACTCCCAAAAGCTCTACACTAACCTCACTGCCGATATTTTCACTACCAAAACCAGCTTCAAAAACTAAAGCATCATTTTTTATGGTGGCACTTTGGAGTGTGTACTCTGCTAAAACAAAAAGTGCTACATCGCTAAAATTTTGAACTATATCTTTAGGTAGCGGTGGCTCAAAGCTAGTATTTGCTACCCTACAAAGAACTCCAAAAGGCTTCTGCTCCTCTACAAAATAGCTTAAAACCCCTCTAATGCTCTCTTGCATAACACCTGCAAACTTTTCATCATTTACTAAACTCTCTAACAAATAACATCCTCTATTTTTTTCTCTATTATATCAAAATCTACCATAGCATTTAAGAGTGCAATTTTACTAAAACCGCTTAGATCCTCTACTTTTATATCGGCTTCTTGTATCTTTTTTTGCTCAAGATACCTTGCCCTTGTACTCCCTTTTAAGAGCGGTTTTTTAGGACTCAACCAAACCTTACCATCAAAAAAAGCGACATTTGCTATGGTGGTATCGCTCACCAAATCATCTTTTACTATAAGCACATCATCGCACTCTTGTTTTTGCAAAAACAGCTCATCTAAAGCGACTCTATCGCTATACTTAAAAGGGTACTCTATGTCGCTATAGACTAGTTTTAGCTTATTTATAACCCTTTTTTTATACTCGTGGTAGCCCACATCTATATCTCCATCCAGATCATAAACGACTCTGCACCTAAAAAGCCCTTTTTTTGGTGGGTTTATAAACTCCAAAAGGTTAAAAAATCTACTTTTTTTAAAGTGTTTTAGTGTCGCTTCATATCTTGCTTGATGGTAGGTTATGTTTTGAATCGCCCCATCAACTGCTCTTATAGTCTCTAAAAACATTACTCAAAAAGTGCCGTACTTAGGTATCTCTCACCCGTATCACAAAGTACTGTAACTATAGTTTTACCCCTAAAACTATCTCTACTAGCTACCATCTTAGCCGCAACTACATTTGCACCTGAGGATATCCCCACTAAAAGCCCCTCATCTTTAGCTAGTTGCTTTGCCATCTCTATCGCATCTTCATCTTTTATGGTTATAACCTCACCATACAAAGAGGTATCTAGTATATCGGGGATAAAACCTGCTCCAATCCCTTGTATGCCGTGAGCTGCTGCATTTTCGCCCGATAAAACAGCACTTTTTTGTGGTTCTACTGCAAATATTTTTATATCTTTATCGTACTCTTTTAGTTTTTTAGCACTTCCACTTAGTGTACCACCTGTACCAACTGCTGCGATAAAAGCATCTATCTTGCCCAAATCTTCTATGATTTCAATAGCGGTGGTTTTTTCATGTGCCATAGGGTTTGCGGGGTTGGTAAATTGTCCTAATATTATAGAGTTTTGTATGTTTTGGTGTAACTCTTTAGCTTTGTCAATGGCTCCGTTCATACCTTTGCTTGATGGTGTTAAAACAAGCTCTGCTCCAAAAAAACCTAAAAGTTTTCGCCTCTCTATACTCATCGATTCGGGCATAGTTAGAGTTAGCTTATAACCCATAGAGGCACAAAGTGCTGCTAGAGCTATCCCTGTATTGCCACTTGTTGGCTCTATGATGGTTGTATTTTTGTCTATCTTACCACTATCCATGGCATCGATAAGCATACTATAAGCGGCTCTATCTTTAACCGAACCTGTTGGGTTTAAAAACTCACACTTTGCATATATATTTGCACTGCTTAGCTCTGAAAGTCGATTTAACCTTATGAGTGGGGTTTTACCTATAAGTTCAACTATACTATTTGCTACCATTTTGTCGCCTTCGTGTTATACTTATGTAAAATTATACAGGATTTAGTATGTATCTACATAAAGAGTTAAAAAACATAGAAGCAGCTCCACAAAAAGCGGGAAAAGGTGTCAGCATGAAGATGTTACTCTCACCTAGCGAAGCTCCGCACTTTGCTATGAGAAACTTTATCATAGAAGCGGGTGGGTTTATGCCACTACATACAAACAGCATCGAACATGAGCAGTATGTGTTAAGTGGAAGGGCAAAAGTACAACTAGGCGATGGTTTTATAGAGGCAAAAGCGGGTGATATCTTGCTTATACCAGCAGGGGTGGCTCATAGCTATGAGACCATAGGCGATGAGGCTTATAGCTTTTTGTGTTTAGTACCAAACAAAGAAGATACCATAACCATCATCTAAGTGCTATAACTTCACCAAAAGGTGTATCTTTTTGGTTTTTACTTACCCATTTTACCTCATAATTTGGCGGGTATTTTGGGAAAACTCCATCAAGATCACTAAAGTATAAAAGCAAGTTTACATCATCTATATGGGTATCTATAAACTCAAAAACAGCTCTAAAATCGGTTGCTCCACCGCCACTTACACTAACTTCTATACTATCACCACTATAAAACTTTTGGTGTGATCTTACTCTATCATCACAAACTATAACATCAAGCTCATAGTTAGGCAAAAATAAAACCAGATAGTTTAGCTCACTTACAAACTCCCCTAAAAGTTGCTCATCTATCGACCCCGATGAGTCTATCGCTACAACAAGTTTAAACTTCTCACTCACACAAGATGGCAAATAGATATCTGCATATAAAAACTTTTTATTTGGGGGCAAAAGTGTGTAGTTGTCTTTACTATCTCTTGTGATGGCTGATTTTAGCTCATCTCTCCAGTTTATCTCTAATGGTTTTTGTAGTTTAAAAAATCGCTCAAGATACTCTAGTTTTTCACCTTTAGCTAACTCATCATCTAGCATAAGCTTCGCCTCTTCACCAAATAGCCTCTCATCTGCTAGATCATCTTGTGGCTCATCTACTTTGGTATCTTTACTATCTTCACCCTCGTACTCTAGCTCATCTCTTAGTATCTCATCCCTTAACAGTGCATATATCTGCTCTGCATACATCCCTGTAAACCTTTTTTGGTAGTTTTGAGTCTCAAACTCCACAAATCCGCTAGAGAGCAACATGTCATTTATGGCATAGTCAAATGCTAGTTGCCAAAGCCAAGATGAGCGGTTTTGCTGCCTGTTTGTAAACTCTAAAGTTATGTGCATAGCGCCATTTGCCAAAACACTCATAAGCTCATCTGTACTGAGCGAATCTAAAAAATCACTATTTATCTCTAGCTTGATACCATCTGTTTTAAAACTCTGCAAGTCATCATTTTGCACAATCTCTATCTTTGAAGCTAATGAGCCAAAAAAGGGGTACTCTAAAAGGAGTTTTGCTTTTGCTTTTGATACCTTCATACTCCGCCACCTTTGATGATTTGCTTTTAAGTCATAATCATACCAAAAACCTATTCAATAGTTTTTACTTTAACACCCTTTTATTAGGCTGATAACTATTTGAAGTTTATAAAGAGATTTCAAATCGAGTTAGCAATGACAAAAGCTAGTCATTCTGAACTTTACTTCGTCATCCTGAACTTGATTCAGGATCTAATATCGCTAAAGAGAGATTCCAAATCGAGTTAGCAATGACAAAAGCTAGTCATTCTGAACTTGATTTGGGATCTTAAACTATGAATTCCAGTTCGTTTTTAAATTATAATAATCTCAAAACTAACTTAATCTAAATTTAAAACAACATCATATACAATGCACATATAAGTACACATATAAGGAGTAAAAAATGGCACAAGTTACCATATATATGGACAGCAATCTTGAAGAAAATGTAAAAAAGTTAGCAAAATCAACAGGTGTTTCTATCAGTAAGTTTATATCAAATATTTTAGAGCAAAAAGTAAGCTCAAGCTGGGACAATGATGTTCGTAAGCTAAGTGGTAGCTGGAGTGATGATACTGCTTTTAGTGAAGATTTAAGAACCAATACAACAGCTGATATAAAAAGAGAGGAGTTCTAGTGTATATGCTTGATACTAACACACTTATATACTTTTTTAAAGGGATGGGTGAAGTTGAGAAAAATATGTTTGAAAAATCACCGCAAGAGATATTTGTGCCAACTTTAGTTGTCTATGAGCTAGAAGTTGGTATAGCCAAATCAAATGACTCAAAAAAAAGAGAAGAGCAACTTTTTAAGCTTCTTTCACAGGTGCAAATAGTAAATTTTGGTAAAAAAGAAGCAAAAGAGAGTGCAAAAATAAGAGCAACACTAGAAAAAAACGGCACACCCATAGGTCCTATAGATACACTTATAGCTGGATGTGCAAAAGCAAATAACTTAACACTTATCGCAAGAAATATAGATGAGTTTAAAAGAGTTGAAGGGCTATCTGTTCAAAACTGGTTCTAAAAAAAGAAGCTTACTTCGTCATCCTGAACTTGATTTGGGATCTCAAGCTATGAATTTCAGTTCATTTTTAAAACACAATCCCATTTTAACACCCTTTGATTATCTCATTTATATCGATATCTAAAAACTTCGCAATCCTAACAACATGAAGCAGATTAAAGTGTTTATTGTTTTTATTATTTTCACAATCGCAGTAAAAACTAACAGAATTAATCCCGATACTCATGGAAAAATCTAACTGAGAATATTTATATTTTTTTCTAAGTTGTTTTATATTTTTAGAGATAGTTTTATAAAACTTTTCTGGATCTTCTAGATAATCAACAAGAGAATTTTCTTTCAATATTTTCACCTATAGGCTAATAATTATTTAAAGTTTATTAGGTTATTATTTTTTTTACATTCACCAAAGGGTGAATAAAATTAACTTAAGGAGTTAGGTGTGGAGTCGTTTTTTGCAATAATAATAACCCTGGTAACATGGGCAATTGCACTAGGATTAACAATTTATTGGGTAATTACTCTAATAGATGTGGCTAAGAGTGAATTCAAAGAGGATTCAAATAAGATAGTTTGGCTACTAGTAGTGCTATTTTTAGGTCCGCTAGGAAGTGTTATATATACAATAGTTGGTAAAAAACAGAAAAAACCAAAAGAGTATGTATGATCAAACTGATAAAATTTACTCTCATTGGGGCTATTGGTTTGTTTTTTGCTGCTTGTGGAGATAACAACCCAAAAGGTGCTACTGAAAAATTTTACAGTAGCGTTTTAAGCGGCAATGTAGATGATTTTAAACAATACTCTACAAAAGAGGTGCAAGATGGGTATAGGTACTTGTGTAGTTATGTCGTGCAAAATGATAAGGATTTTTCCAAATGTCTAAAAGATGATATCGCTGGAAATTTTTTTACAAAATTTAAAATCGTAGATGTAAAAGAGGATGGCTCAACTTCAGCTTCGGTTGTCGTTGAGCTTTACACTAAAGATAACGATATAAAAAAAGAAGAAGTTAGAGTTGAAAAGTTTGCCGAACAATGGAAGGTAGCTATAAAATAACTCTTCATATTTTAGAGGCGAACATCAAAAAGATGATCGCTTCTTATCCACAAACAAAATCAATCAAATTCTAAAAGAGAAAAAAAAATGATAAAAAACATAATATTGGCAACTTTAGTTG
>JBAYYR010000067.1:0-6739 GCA_041672945.1 Sulfurimonas sp.
AAAAATACCTAAACGAAAACAAGCCTATCTACCTTGTAGGTATAAACTTTGATGAGAGTGAGAAAAACATCACTGAGTTTGAGTGGGAGTTGTCATCCTAAACTTGATTTAGGATTTTTTTTTCGTTACCCTGAACTTGATTCAGGGTCTCACCATGACGAAGATTTTAAGTAAGGCTAGGTAGATGCCATTTTTTGTTATAGGCGATTAGTCTTAGGGCTATGCTAAAGATAGCTATTATGGTAATGCTTAGCTCATTTAAGTAGCCAAAATATCTAGCTATAAGCATAAGCAAGGCGACGATGATAGCTATGGAGCCGTAAAAATCACTCACTAAAACAGCGGGTACTTTGTTTATAAGTACATCTCTAGTTACCCCTCCGCCAACAGCGGTTATAAAGCTAAGTATCACTATGCCAAAAAAGTTAAAGTCGGCATTTATGGCAGCTAATGCCCCTGTGATACTAAATGAGACTAAACCGATAGTATCGCTAACTACAAATATCCACCGTTGCTCTATGGCATCTTTTTTGTATAGCTTAGATACAAACATCAAAGCTATAGCGACACCAAGGGTTAGAGCAGGGTAGAGAGATGTAAAAGAAAAAGGTGGTATGCTAAGTATCGCATCTCTTATAACCCCTCCACCAAGAGCAGTTAGAGTTGCTGCTAGAAGGATACCTAGCATATCTAAGTTGTTTCTAATAGCGACTAAAAATCCACTAATAGCAAAAGCGACAATGCCTATAATATCTGCTACTATAAAAAACTCTGGCATCTATGTTAGTTTTGGTAGTGTGATTTGAACTCTACATAGCGAGTCGCTGAAGCATAAAGCTCTTTTACTTCATCATCATTAAGCTCACGGACTACTTTTGCAGGAGATCCCATGATAAGTGAGCGAGGTGGGAAAACTTTGTTTTTAGTTACAAGTGAACCAGCCCCTACTATAGACTCTTTGCCTATGATAGCACCATCTAGTATGGTAGCGCTCATCCCTATAAGACAAGCATCTTCTATGGTGCATCCATGAAGCATCACTTTATGTCCTATAGTTACATCGCTACCTATGATGGTAGGGTGACCATCGCTTTTATCTGCTTTTTTGTAGTGAGTTACATGAACCATAGATAGATCTTGTATGCTTACTCTATCGCCTATCTTTATATGGTGAACATCACCGCGAACAACTGTACCAAACCAAATGGAGCAATCCTCTCCACAAACAACATCGCCAACAACATCAGCCGATGGCGCTATCCATGTATTTTTGCCTATTTTAGGACTCATCCCTTTAAAACTATGTAACATTTTTACACCTCTATTGTAAATATATTTGCCATTAGCTCATCTGCTACTAAAGTTTTATCTTTTTTGGTAGCTTTAGCGACTCGGTTTACATGATCTTCTAAGATCTTATGGTTATTTATAGCCTTTGAGTTGCCCCTCTCTACCTTTACATAACTACCATCACTTAGTAGCTCATAAGCTAGAGTGTTATCGTTTACTTGAAGATTTAAGATCTGCATTATCTTATTTTTTGCTTTTTCACTTTTTATGGCAGTCATAAGCTCTATACGGCGACTAAGATTTCGTGGCATCCAGTCGGCACTAGAGAAGTAAACTCCAGCCTCATCGTGTTTAAAGTAAAACATCCTTGCATGTTCTAGGTATTTACCAAGTATCGATATAACTCTTATATTTTCACTTACACCTTTAATGCCAGGGCGAAGACAACAAGTTCCGCGAACTATAAGCTCAACCCTAACCCCCGCATTTGATGCTCTATATAGAGCTTGAATGATATCCTCATCTACTAGTGAGTTTACCTTTGCGATAATATGACCATCTTTAGCTTTTTGAGTCTCTGCTAATATCATAGATAGTATCTTTGGTTTTACTTGAGTTGGTGACATATATAGCTCATGAAGCTTACCTTTTTTGCTAAAACCACTTAAAAAGTGAAAAAAGCGAGTAAGGTCATTTGTGATCTCCTCTTTGCTTGTTAGGTAGCTTATGTCGGTATATATCTTTGCGGTTGCTGGGTTGTAGTTTCCAGTCCCTAAGTGAGCATATTGCCTTAGTTTTCCATCTTTTCTTTTGGTTATAAGTGTCGCTTTAGCGTGTACTTTTAACCCTTTTACACCATATATAACATGAGCCCCCGCTTTTTCTAGTGCTTTTGCCCAGATAAGGTTGTTTTCCTCATCAAAACGGGCTTTTAGCTCCACCATAACGGTTACTTGTATCCCACTTTCACTAGCTTGCATAAGCGCTTTTACTATAGGTGAGTCTTTACCTGAGCGATATAGTGTCATCTTTATAGATACGGTATCTCTATCTTTTGCCGCCTCTTGTATGAGTTGTACTACAGGCTCAAAACTCTCATATGGTTGGTAGATGAGTATATCTTCTTTGTTTAAAAGTGAAAAAAGGTTGCTCATATTTTCTATAGGTGGTAGGTTTTTTGGTACAAAAGTCTCACTTAGAAGATGAGAAAAATCCTTATCGTTTACTATTTGCCAAAGGCTAGATAGGTTTATAAATGTTTTTAGTTTATAGATATCATCGGTATAGACATTTATATGGCGGTTTAAAAACTCTATAAGCCCCTCATCTCCATCACTCTCAACCTCAAGTCTAACCATAGCACCTTTTCGTCTAAGCTTTAACCCCTCCTCAAGCATCTCCATAAAGTCATCAGCCTCTTCCTCTTCTATCTCCATATCGGCATTTCTAGTGACTCTAAATGCAGCATATTTTAAGAGTGTATAGCCTGGAAAAAGATCCTCTATATGTTTAGCGACAATGCTCTCTATCCTTACAAAGGTGTTGCTCTCAAGCTCTACAAATCTATCTAAAACTCTAGGGATTCTAACTATACCCATTCGCTCTATAGTCTCATTTTCCATATCTTGAAGCCTTACTATAAGCCCAAAACTAAGGTTATTTAGGTGTGGAAAAGGGTGAGTTGCATCTATAGCGATGGGTATAACTACAGGGTATATCTGCTCAGTGAAGTACCTACTTAGATACTCTTGTTCATCTTGAGTAACTTTAGAGTAGCTCTTTAGGTGTAGCCCCTCCTCCTCTAGTTTTTGAAGTATAGAGCTTAGACACTCCTCAACACTCTCTAGCTCATTTTGTAAGTACTCTCTAATGCCACGAAGTTGCTCTAGTGGGGTTAGTTTATCGGCACCTGATTCTATGATACCAGCATTGTAGAGTTTTTTAAGCCCCGCTACTCTTATCATATAAAACTCATCAAGATTTGTCCCATAGATAGCTAAAAATTTTAGCCTCTCTAAAAGTGGACTAGACTCATCTTGAGCCTGTTTTAAAACTCTTGTGTTAAACTGAAGCCATGATAGTTCGCGGTTTATATATAGGCTAGGATTTTTTAGGTTTATCATAATATTTACTCATATTTTTTTGAAATTATACACTATTTTATAACCCCAGTTCCCTTGTAATTTGCTGAATGATAAACTGTAGAGTTGTATTTTCTAGCAAAAAATGAGATGAGCAGTTTTTGAAGAGTTGGCTCTATTGATGGGCTAAACCAAGCATTGTTACTTATGGCTAAAACAAATTCTGGATTATCTTTATATATCTCATCTCTACTAGCTTCATAACATATCGCACTGCGAAATTTTACACCTTTTATGGTTATATCACTCGGTGTTAAAGCGGTTTTAAAATCACTCGCTCCCGCAAAAAAATAATCATTTACAGGTTTTTTCAAAAAACTAGGTAGTGGTATATACTCACCAAATGGGACAAGCACCATCTTTTTAGCTACAAACTCTTCGCCATCTTCAAAAGCATAGGTTACATTGTAGTTTAGCCCATCCTCTTTGTAGAGTGAGCCTATAACTATGCTTATGTGAAAAGATAACTCTTTTAGTCTATTTTGTAAAATTTTCTGCTCATTTAAAAACAGTGGCAAGGCAGATTCAGGGAAAACTACCACATCGTAGCCATCTTCTACTGCTTCATCTATCTTGTGTAAAACTTCACCTAAGATTTTTGCGAAGTTCTCTTGTTGCCACTTTTGATCTTGTGATATATCTGTTTGGATTAGCTTTATATTTAGCGGAGCATCTAGCTGTTTTGGCTCGTTTATGTTTATGGCTAAGATGATTGGGATTAGTGCTAGGGGTTTTAGTTTTTTATCTTTTATATCTATAAGCAAACTCATAGCTAGTAGTAAAAGTACAAAGCTATATTTTTGTAGTGAAAAGTAGCTATCTACTAGTGGTAACTCTAAGATGAGCCAGTTAAAGTCCATAGGTGCAAAAAAACTCAACCCAAATAACATGATAGCCCTAATATAGGCTTTTTGACTAAGTGCAAGTGGGGCAAAAAATAACATATAAATAACCCCAAAAGCTAGAGTTATAAAAGGCTCAAGATACCCAACTCCGTTATACTTAAAACTATAACCTATCCAGTAAAACCAAAATAACCCTACAAAAAATCCAGCGACTAAAACTGCTCTTTTTGGTATATATAAAAACATAAAAAAAGCCAAAAGAGCTAGTAGGCTATTTAGTACTTTATAGTTAAAGCCAAAATGATCTAGATATATAAAAGCACTGAAAAATATAGCACTTAAAAGTCCAAGTAGCAGAGTTTTTGAGTTTTTGAGCATTATTATCCTATTCTTAGTATTGTTTTTGTATAATTTTCCACTAAAATTTTATCTAAGGAAGATTTAAATGGATATATTAGCACAACTATTACCATTTGTGTTTTTGATAGCGATTATGTACTTTGTTATCATTCGCCCACAACAAAACGAAGCAAAGCGTAAAAAAGAGATGATAGCATCTTTAAAAAAAGGTGACAAAGTCATAACAAATGGTGGTGTACTTGCTACTATATATAAAGTAGAAGATGATTTTTTTAGTATCAAGATAAACGATGATGTAGTTATCAAAATACTAAAAGATGCCATAGCAAAAAAGCAAGAAGATGAAAAATAACTATAGACTCATAGTATTTATCATAGCCATTGTATTTGGGCTATTTTACTCAGCCCCTTCACTTCTTCAAACACAAGCAGGAAAAAAAGTCACTTTAGGGCTAGACCTTCAAGGTGGATTATATATGCTTTTGGGTGTAAAAACCGATGAAGCTATAGACTCAAGGGTAAAATCTATAGCTTCAGGTATAAAAAACTATAGCGATAAAAAAGATATCTTACTCGAAAAACTAGAGGTTAAAGATGGTTTTATCCACATAAAACTACTCGATACAGATGAGCTTAAAAATCTTAACAAGTTTTTAGACGACATAAACGGGATAAAAAAAGATATAAAATCTGATGAGATTTTTATAAATATCACCGAAGAAGAGAAGCTAAGAACCAAAGAACAAGCGATAGAACAAGCTATAGAGACCATAAGAAACAGACTAGATCAGTTTGGTTTAGCAGAACCTACAGTTGCTAAACAAGGTGAAGATAAGATCTTAGTAGAGTTAGCAGGTATAAAGAGTGCCGAAGATGAGCAAAGAGCTAGAGAGCTTATATCTAGAGCTGCAAAACTAGAGCTTATGGCCGTAGATGAGCAGAGATTTGCTAGAGTAAACTCGCTAACTCCAAAAGAGGCTGCTAGTTATGGCGATATTATATTACCAGATGTTGCAAATCCTGAGCAAAAATATCTTCTAAAAGAGCTACCTATACTAGATGGCTCTATGTTAGATGATGCAACAGTGGGTTTTAACCAAAACAACCGCCCAGTTATAAACTTTGCACTAAATGGTGAGGGTGCAGCTATATTTGGTGATTTTACAGGTAAAAATGTAGGAAAAAGACTCGCTATAGTTCTTGATGGAAAGGTCTATTCAGCACCTGTTATAAATGAGCGAATCGGTGGTGGTCATGGACAGATATCGGGAAATTATAGTGTGCTTGAGGCAAAAGATTTAGCTATTGCACTCCGCTCGGGTGCGCTTTTAGCACCTATTGAGCTGTTAGAGAAAAGATCAGTTGGTCCTAGTTTGGGAGCCGATAGTATAAAAGCTAGTATGATAGCACTTATTAGTGGATTTGTCTGTGTTATAGCTTTTATGGTTATATATTACCGTATAGCGGGGATGGTTGCAAATATCGCTTTGATTGTAAATATCTTACTTATCTTAGCAGTTATGTCGCTATTTGGAGCGACTCTAACACTCCCTGGTATGGCAGGAATAGTTCTAACTATAGGTATGGCGGTCGATGCAAATGTTATCATAAATGAGCGGATTCGTGAGCTTATCCGTGAGGGAGTTTCGCTAAATAAGGCTATAGAGGGTGGCTATAAAAATGCTATGAGTTCTATAGTTGACTCAAATATCACAACACTTGTCGCTGCTATAGTTTTATATGTTTATGGAACTGGAGCTATAAAAGGTTTTGCTATCACTATGAGTATAGGTATACTTGCTTCTATGCTAACGGCTATACTAGGTACTCACGGGATTTATCAGCTTATGCACTCAAAGTTAGCAAAGAGTAAAAATAGAAAAATCTGGTTTGGGATAGAGAGGTAAGCTATGGAATTTTTTAGATATAAACGAGCTTTTCCTTTTATGAAAAACTCAAAGTTTGCTTTTGCAATCTCACTATTTTTGATACTAAGTTCGATCTTTTTAGTCTCTACTAAAGGGTTAAATTTTGGTATCGATTTTACAGGTGGAACTATCATACAGGTAAAATACACCACACCAGCACCGATAGATAAGATGA
>JBAYYR010000068.1:0-6643 GCA_041672945.1 Sulfurimonas sp.
CGCCTCGTAAATCATCTCTTTTTCATCATCATCTTTATAAGCAAAAGCAAACTCACCCGCCTCTTCTACCACTTTTTTAAGTATTGTATTTTCACCTTTACTTAGTAGTTTAGCTGTCCAAGATGATGCTGGATCTGCATTTTTTCGCTCTTGTATGGTGTGATACAAGCTATCTATAACCCCGTACATAGCGGTTGTATCAACAAGGGTATCCATCACTACATCACCACTTTTTAGCTCTGTAAAAAAACAAGATTTTCGTCCAGTGTGACATGCTACACCATTTTGGACTACTTTTATAAGTAGAGTGTCATTATCACAATCTATAAAAAAACTCTCGATTTTTTGTGTATGTCCACTACTCTCACCCTTTTTCCAGAGCCTTTTTTTACTCCTAGAGTAGTAGTGAGCATAGTTGGTTTTTAGGCTAAGCTCTAGTGCCTCTTTGTCCATATATGCCATCATAAGCACCTCATCTGTTGTGCTATCTTGAACCACAACAGGTAAAAGATCTATCTTAGCCCAATCGACTCTGCTTATGATATCTCTCATTTAGTTGCCTTGAGTTGAGACTCTAGTTTGCGGATCTTTTGTATCGACCCAGATATTTGGAGTAGAACCACCAGGTGTTAGGAAAATCTTCGCATCTTTGTTCTCTTTTAGGGCTTCATTAAACTTTGCTTGAGTATAGATCTGCTCTAGCTTTAAAAGATCGCTTGTTAGAGATTTTGCTATGATCTCATTTGCTTGTGATTTAGCTGCCGCTTCTATAGTTATAGCATCAGCCTTTCCTTGAGCCTCTATCCTAGCTTTTTGGGCGATACCTTTTGCTTCAGCTGCTCTTTTTAGTGCATCTTGCTCTGCTCTTTGCACCTCTTGCTCTGCTCTTTGCACCTCTTGTCTTGCTATTTGAACTCTCTCGATTTGCTCTTTAACTTTCTCTGGTAAGACTATCTCTGTTAGTTGTATAGATTGAAGCTCTGCTGGAGCATTATCTAGTGCTACAACTCTATCTCTTATGCCGTTTTCTATCTCAGTTGCTATGGTGTTTCTAAGTTGAGGCAACATCTCTGCATCGTATTTACCAACAACACTTCTAACGATATCTCTAACAACAGGATTTATAATCTTATCTTCCCAGCTAAATCCCCAGTTTGAAATAGTTTGAGCAGCATATTGTGGATTTAGTCTATACTGAACAGTTAGTTCAACCGAAACAGGAAGACCCCTTTTATCTAGTACCGCTATAGCAGGGTTTGAACCTATACCTGAGCCTAAAGTTGCACCTCTTGCCTCTATACTTGAAGCATAGTTTATGATCCTTACTTTTGTATCGACTGTGTAGATTCTTTGGATCACTGGTATCATAAAATGGAGCCCTGGAAGGAGTGATTGCTCTGAGTATTTACCATTTGTACTAAGGATACCCCTCTCACCCTCTTCTATGATTACAAAAGGTTTAGCTAGTATAAGAAATAGTACTATGGCAACAATAGCATACACCGCTGAAGCTTTTTTACCGCCAAAGTTTAAATCTATCTTTGGCATCTGTGGTGGGGGGTTAAATCCTCCACCTCTGTTACCGCCACCACCACCACTATTGCCACTAGATGAGCCTCTAGAAGAGTTTGTGCTTTCACTCCTTTTTTTGTTAAAGTAGTCATTCATATCAGAAGCCATATTTATTATGTTTTGTTTTATCAAACCTTATCCTTAAATTTAAATATTTTTAACCTATATAGGTGAGATAGTGTTCATATTTTTTATCTCTACCATAAACTACATCGAAGTATTTATCTTGTAGTTTTTTAGTTATCTCTCCGCGAGAGCCACATCCGATATCGCGACCATCAATGTGTCTTATAGGGGTTATCTCAGCAGCTGTTCCGCTTAAAAACGCCTCATCAGCGATATAAAGCTCTTCACGAGTTATCCTTCTTCGCTCAACTTTATAACCCATATCGGTAGCTAACTCTATAACAGTTTTTTGTGTGATTGACTCTAGAGAGTTATCATTTGGTGGAGAGATGAGTACACCATTTTTTACCATAAAAAATGCTGCTCCACTAGCCTCAGCAACATACCCTTGATCATCAAGTAATAGTGCCTCATCATAACCACAATCTATAGCCTCATACTTTGCCATTTGTGAGTTTAGGTAGTTAGCTGTAGCTTTTGCTTTGCCCATAGCTGAAGTGTTTGATGGTCTATTCATAGAGACTATTTTTAGTTTTATCCCTTTTTGCATACCCTCTTCACCAAGATAAGCACCCCACTCCCAAGCAGCAATAACACTCTCAACAGGGGCAGCTTTATGATAAACCCCCATAACCCCATAACCTAAAAATGCAAAAGGGCGAATATATACATTTTCACCCTTAAAATCATTCTCTCTAAGCAGTTCTATCTGAGCTTTATTTAACTCCTCAACACTATAAGGGATATCAAAAAGTACCATCTTAGCAGACTCTTTTAACCTTTTTGTATGCTCATTTAGTCTAAATATCGCTAAGCCTTTGTCTGTTTTGTAAGCTTTTGTCCCCTCTATAACACCATTTCCATAGTGGATAGTGTGTGAGAGTACATGAACTTTTGCATCATCCCAAGCAACTAATTTTCCATTCATCCAAATATATTTGGCTGCATCCATCAAAAACCTCGATATAAAAATTATGATATTTTATCTAAAAGTAGATAATAATTGGTTTTATAAACTTTGCACAAACCTTAATTTCACCACTTTATCTCTGTGCTTAGCATATATACATCTTTAGAGTTTGTGCTATCTTTCTCATCTATAAGCTTTAGTGAGCCTATAAAAGCTACATATTGGTTGTATCGATATGCGATAGCCATTATAGTTTTATTGCCACTAAAAAGAGATGTTTTTTTAGCACTTATTTTAGATATCTTATCGATATCATAAACATCATAACGACCTATGATAGTAAAATCTTTATATGCCCTTATTTCACCATTGATAGAGTAGCCTCTATACTTTAGTGTGTCTGTTAGACTCCTATCTCTTGCTCTATCTTTTGCTATGATATACTGAGCCCCTAGTAGATAAAGTGGCTCATTATAAACACCATGAATCCCATAAAACTCCCTATCAAACTCCCCTGCTGAACCTATAGCTATATCATCATCTTTGTGATTGTGTGAGAGCATACCAAAGGTAGATATATGTGCATATCTATCTCTATTTTTATCTAGTTTTTTATCTCCATCTCCAAGCAAATGCCCACTAAATCGCCACTCTAGTGAGAGTTTGGTATCATTTTTTTGATTTGCACCATTTTTGTTGGAGTTGTATCCCTCGCCATTATAAACTCCAACCTCAGAACTAAAAAACCTACTTTTAGTGTTTACATTTACCCCTAAATCTGCCGAGTTTACAAGCCCTAATCCAGATGAAGTAGCAGATAGACCCTCTTCTGCAAAGACTTTGTTAAATGAGCGATAAAACCAAGAGTTATTTTGCTCATAATCGACCCAAGGGCGGTGAGCTATACCTATTTTTACACCTGTATATGGCATAACTTTATCAAGATACAAATAGGCATATTTTATAAAAATATCTGCACGATGGGTATCTGAATATATCTCTTTAGTAGCATCTATAGTAACCCTAAAGTAATCTTTTTCATTTAAAAATGCTTTTACTCCGATATAGTTTCTTCTCATATCAAATCCACTAGAACTCCCTAGATATTTTGAGTGATTTTTTGGATCAACATAGGTGTAGCCAAAATAGTGCAAACCGCTAAATTCTAGATTTTTTATAAATGTTTGATTGTTTTTTTCTCCACTTTTAGATAGTAGCACCCCATCTTCTTTTTGCTCTTTAGCTAGACTTTTGCGATTGGCTGATGGTTTTGTATATATAGCCCCGCTCTCATCTACATAGAGCTTAAAATTTTCAAGCTCTCTTGAGTCTTTAGAGCTAAGCTCTTTACGGTTATCTTGCGGAGTTATATAGACTCTCCCATCATCATCAACATAAAACTCCCTAGCATCTAGTGACACAAAAAGAGCGATAGTGCATATGTATATTTTAAACACTATTTACCTCAACTATAATAAATTTTAAAAGTTGAACCACTATCAACTACAGAGTTAATCTCTAGCTCAAAATCATGATATTTTAAGATAGATTTAACTATAAAAAGTCCAAGCCCTAAAGAGTTGTTCCAGTCATTGCCTGAAGTTCTAAAAAACTTTTTATCTATTTTTTCTAAATCATCTTTACTTATACCAATACCAAAATCTGTAATACTCAAACAATTTTTCTCAATTTTAATCTCTATATTTTTACTAGAGTATTTTAAAGCATTCTCTATAATATTTGATATAGCAATAGAGATTAAAGTCTCATCAGCATTTATAAAAACATCTTCTTTGTTTTTTTCAATATTTATCTCTCTATTTTTATATTTTATTTTTAAATCACTAATACAATTTTCAAGTAAAAAATGAAGATTTATTTTAGTTTTTACCAACTCTTGCTTTCTCTCTTGAAGCCTTAAAGTAAGTCTTAACTTATCGATAATTGAAGAGAGTTTATTTGAGTTTGAGAAGATTTTTTCTAAAAATTTATCTTTTATATTGTTTGGTAGGTTTTTATCTTCTATCAAAGTTTGGCTATATCCAGAGATTATTGCTATTGGATTTTTAAATTCATGTGAAATAGCAGAGATAATATCATCTTTTTGCCTATTTGCTAAAGTTAATTTTGCAGTGTGTTTTGTTTTTATCTCATCTTGTTTTTTTAGTTTTCTAGCAACTTTATTTAAAAATTTTGCAATTTTATAAAACTCAAAAGTGTAGTTAGATTTTATAAATATTGGTTTTTGTTTATTTGTTAGCTCTTCTAAAAAGTTCAAAATAGCATCTGTCTCTTTTTTGATTTTTAAGCTTATAAAATATGTTGCAATAAATGCAATTATTAAAAAAATAGAGACATATATAAAAATCTCAAAAATTAGTTTCAAAAAGCTATCTATAATTTTATCTGTATAATCAGCCATTCTTATATAGTAAATTTGTCTATCAATGCTTACTTTTTTTGCAATATATAGCAAATCTTTTTCCAAAGTTTCAGATAATCTTATATCTTTTCCTAGCTCACTATTTTTTGCTTCAATTATCTCATCTCTATTTAAATGATTTTTTATCTTTTCAATATTTTTATGACTTTCAGCTATTACATCTCCCTGTTCATCTATTATTGAAACTCTTACATTTAATTTTATACTTAAATCTTGAACTATATTTTTTATATTATCAATATTTTTTGTCTCTTTTAAAATAAGCGATAGAGTATCTATATTTTGAATTAGATTTTTTTCAACTTGATTTATATATAGACTTTTTGCCCAAAAATAGATACTAAAAGTTAAGGTTATTAAAATTGCAATAAAAATTGCAAAATAGGTTCTTAAAAAAAGTTGATGGATTTTTAACAAAAAATATACCCCTCGCCACGAACTGCTTTTATATAGTTTTTATCTCCTTTTGGGTCTATTTTGTCTTTTAATCTTTTTATTGCCACATTTACAGTTTTTTCTTGTTTATCCAAAAAATCTTTCCATATATTCTCCAATAAATACTCTCTACTCAATAATATATTTTGATTTTTTATAAACTCTAATAACAAATTAGTTTCAAGTTGTGTTAGCTCTACTTTTTTATTTTCAATAAAAAAAGTTTTATTTGCATTGTTATAAACTATATCTTTTATCTTTAAAATCTCCAAATCCAAAGAAGACCTTTTAATCACTGCTTTTACTCTAGCTTTTAGTTCATTTATATTAAATGGCTTTGTAATATAATCATCAGCATATGCTTCAAAACCATCTAAAATATCACTATCTTTATCTTTTGCTGTAAGATAGATAACTGGATTTTGGTAACCACTTGCTCTTAAATCTTTTATAAATGTAGTACCTTCAATATTTGGAAGATTTCTATCGATTAAAATCAAATCTATCTTCTCTTCATCTAAAACTTTTTTTACATTTTCATTTATAGTTAAAAATCCAATAGTTTCGTATCCATCTTTTTGTAAAGTGTACTCAAGAAGTTCTAAAATATCCTCTTCATCTTCTATTATTAAAATTATTTTGTTATTCATAGTAAAAAGCATATCATAAAGATTTTTATGACTGAACCATATCTCCCCCAAGTTTTGCAAACTGCAATAAACCTGCTATTGAAACAGACCTATCTGCAATTTTTTCCAATCTTCTTAAACTACTTAAAATATCAAAATACTCTTTTGATAAATCAAGCTTTTTAGTGATTAGTTTTAAGATATTTTCCTCTATCATAAGGTATAAATCATCTGTCTTATTCTCTTCAACAATAACTTTTTGATACTTCTCTTCAACTTGCTTCTCATCTTGTTCATCTAGGATTGAAATTGCAATTTTTATAGATAATAGAGCTGATTTTAAAAGTGGTATTGTGTACTCTAAAATAGTATTTGTATCTAAATCTTCACTATAAGATTTTTTAAACATTTTTGCAAAATCTTTTGTATTTGCAGCTGTTCTTACTATCTCATTTGTGATTTTTAAAAATGCAACCATTCTTCTTAAATCCCTTGCTTCTGGCGAATATAAAGCCATAGTTGTAATAA
>JBAYYR010000069.1:0-6643 GCA_041672945.1 Sulfurimonas sp.
TGGTTTATCTTAGCATCTAGTGCGGTTGCTAACATGATAGATTTGTGAAGTGCCTCTTTGTTTAGTACAGGCAAAGCCCCTGGTAGAGCCAAGCAAGTTGGGCAAGTGTTAGTGTTTTGTTTATGATTAAAGCTTGTTGGACATGAACAAAAAAGTTTTGTTTTAGTGTTTAACTGTACATGAACCTCAAGCCCTATAACGACTTCAAACATAAAAATCCTTAAGAAATTGATAAAGTAGATTGTATCAAATCAATGTTTTATGTTTGATAAAAATCTACTAATCTTTTTGTCGTCTAACCCATGTTGGAGTATCTAGTGAATCAAAGTCCAAATCGCTACCTACTGCCAAAGTTGGACGAAGCATCCTTAGTGGTGCCTCTGATTTTGTCTCATTTACTGCTTCAGATGAGCTTGTAGTCTTTACAACCTTCTCAAACCCTGTTGCAACAACAGTTATCTTGACATAGTCTTCAGGTAAAGATGGGTCTGTAGTTGTACCAAATATAACATCAGCATCTTCATGAGCAGACTCTCTTACAACATTCATAGATTCACTTATCTCTATAAGAGAAAATGATGGGTGTGTATAAAAGTGTACAAGCACTCCCATAGCTCCATCTATTGAGACATTATCAAGTAGTGGTGACTCGATTGCTAGTTTTATAGCCTCATAAGCAGCATCTTCACCCTCAAACTCACCCATACCCATAAGAGCTAAACCTTTGTGGCTCATAACTGTTTTAAAGTCTGCAAAGTCAAGGTTTATATCATCCTCTCCACTTGCTAGTATAACTCCTGCGGTTCCGCTAACTGCTTGAGATAGGACACTATCTACTATCTTAAAGCTATCTTTAATCCCTAGTTTTTTATCTATAATGGAGAGAAGTTTATCGTTTGGTATAACAACTATAGAGTCGCTCTCTTGCTTGAGTTGTTCTAGCCATGTTTTTGCTAATTTACTCCTTTTTTGACCCTCAAAACTAAAAGGCTTAGTAACTACAGAGATAGTAAGAGCACCCACCTCTTTAGCAGCTTTAGCGATAACCGAAACAGCTCCTGTTCCAGTACCACCGCCTAATCCTGCTGAGATAAAGACTATATCAGCTCCTGCTAGAGCATTTTTTATCTCATCGTAACTCTCAAGGGCAGACTCATGACCGATTTCTGGCTTCATCCCGCACCCCAGCCCTTTTGTTAGTTGTGCACCTATTTGTATAGTTTTTACACCACTTACATTTTGAAGAGCTTGTATATCGGTATTTGCCATAATAAGCTCTATACCTTTTATGCCACTCTTGTTCATATGGCTTATCATATTTCCGCCACCACCGCCAACACCGATAGCGACTATTCTAGCTCCTGTGATTTGTACTGATTCTTCTACTGTAAATGGGTCCATCTCTTTTCTCCTTAAAATAACTGTGTCATCCAGTTCCAAAACTTGCGAATAGAACCTGGTTCTGTGCTATCTTTAGCACTTTTTTTCTTTTTATCGCCTAACATAACCATACCACTAGCCTCTTTTGGCTTTTGCTTAGAAGCGGTGGAGGGTTGTGGTATGATTGGCTCTTTTAGATCCTCTAGTGTCTTTTGTGGCTCACTAGCTAGTGTCTCATTTCTTCTGATTTGTTTGTTTATATCTATCTCATAGAGAGTGTAAGGTTTAGCTGCATATAAAATCAAACCTATAACACTAGCATACTCAGGTCCTCTTAGTGTGTCAAAGTGACCATTTAGCTCTTTTGGTCTAGCTAGTCTAACAGGGAGTGAACCAAATATAGCAACAGCTAACTCCCTTATGCCATCCATCTTTGAAAAACCACCTGTTAGTATGATACCTGCACCTATGTTTTCACTTAAGCCGCTATTTTCTACAAAATGGGCCAAAAGCTTTAGAGTCTCATCTACCCTTGCATAGACAACATTTCTAACAACTTCAAGTGAAACCTCTTGTCTATCGTTTTCAACCCCGATAGTTGGGACCTCTATAAGG
The DNA here is from genome assembly GCA_041672945.1 of Sulfurimonas sp. Lineage (GTDB taxonomy): Bacteria > Campylobacterota > Campylobacteria > Campylobacterales > Sulfurimonadaceae > JBAYBZ01. Next base: position 1,996 of record JBAYYR010000069.1, read on the forward strand.
TCGCTACTAGTGCTTTGTAAAGAGCCGTATTGCAACTTAACCCTATCAGCTTCTTCTATAGGAGTGTGAAGTGCCATAGACAAATCGGTCGTAACATGGTGTGAACCTACACCTAAAAACTCATTGTATCTTATGGAGTTACCTGAGTGTATCGCTAGATTACAACTATTTCCACCCATATCTATAACAACAGCTCCAAGCTCTTTCTCATCATCATTTATGGTTGCTATAAGTGAAGCATAGCTACTTAAAACTACACCCTCTATCTCAAGCCCTGCGGTTTTTACAGTTTTTCTTAGGTTGTTTAAAAATGATTTTTGAGTCGTTATGATATGAACTTCTGCTTTAAGCCTTGAAGCATCCATACCTAGTGGGTCTTCTATGTTGCTATCTTGATCGTCTATCTTGAAGTTATAAGGTAAAACATGTAAAACCTCAAACTCATGGGGTATGTTAGCATTATAAGATGCGGTTTGCATAACTCGCTCTATCTCTGCATAGGTTATCTCTTTGCTTTGTATATTTACTATGCCATCTGAGTTTATACCCTTAGCATAAGCACCAGATATAGATATGATAGCTCGATTTATAGTGCTTCCAGAGATTCTTCTAGCATCATCAAGGGCTGCTTTGATTGACTTAGCAGCTAGTTCGATATTTACTATGCTACCTCTTTTTAACCCTTGAGCTTTAGTGGTTCCTGCACCTATTATTGAGATATCATCACCGTTTTTTATCTCTGCTATAACAGCACATATTTTAGTTGAACCAATATCGATAGCTAAAACAGTCCTACTCACTTATATACCTTCTTTTATAAAAGTTTCTATCTTAAATCTACTCTTTAGATCTCTAACCAACCCCTCGTTAAACAATCTATTTTTTAATTCTAACATAGAAATATCTTTGTTAGTGTTATTAAGCACTTTTTGTTCCAAAATCCTATATAAAACGACACTTCCATCACTAAGTGTTATAAAATCGTTAGCTTTATGTGAGATAAAAAGTGAGTTTAAAAACTCCTCTTTTTGAAAATCACTCAAGTTTTTTAAAGATGAAGCATTTGAGTGGTTTATAAAATCAGTCGTTTCTCCACTAAAACTCTCATAGCTATTTTTAGCTAGAGTTTTTATCTTATTTTCTTGCTCATTTTGTACAAAAAGCTCACTAACCTCATCTTTTGCATCTTCAAAACTCTTTGGCATAGACTCTATAGTTTTTAGTAGTTTTATAGAGTAAAAATTAGACTCAAACTCAACAGGTTTTAGTATATCGCTTGAGTCTTTTAGTGCTAAAATCTCCCCTAAAATCTCATCATCAAATATATTATTGCTTTGTGAGATATTTGTTTTTTGCACCTCATAGCCACTATCTTCACCTTTTTTAAATGCTATATATGCTCTTAGGGCGGTATTTTTAGCCTCTTTTGAGTTAAGAGCTGCTACTACTTCATCTTTTGCATCTTCAAAGCTTTTTATCTTGCCATCTCCATCTTTTAGCGACTCTTTGTTATCATCATAGTACTCTTGCAGCTCATCTTGGCTAAACTCTTTGAGTACAACAGGTACTTTTATATACTCTATCTCATAACTAGGTTCACTTAGGAAGTTGTTTTTATTCTCTTCCCAAAAAGCATGTAGTTTTGTCTCATCTACTGCTACTTCTATACTCTTAGGATCTAGCACTTTATACTCTATCTTATCGGCGATACCCAAAGCAAAATCTACTATAGCTTGTTCATTTTCATTTGCCTTAACATCCATCAAAGATAAGAGTTTTGTTATGGTTAGCTCTTTTTTTACACTCTGCTCATACTCTTTTTTGGTTATGTTGTTTCTGCTTAGTATATCTTCATAAGTCGCTTTATCAAACTTCCCATCTAAAAAAAAGTAGTCTTTTGTTTTTATATCGTTTGCTATCTCAACATCACTAACATCTATATCGAAGTGTTTGGCTAAGTTTAAAACAAGAGCTTGGTTTATCAAAAAATCAAGTGCTTGAGACTTAAGTCCAAAGCTATTTGCTCTCTCTTCATCAAACTCACCGCCAAACATTTGGGCATACTGAGCATAAAGGTTTGAGTAGCTTTTTTGAAACTCACCCATCGAAACATCGACTTCACCGACTTTAGCTACCGCACTAGCTTTGTCTCCATAACTATACTGACCCCATCCAACAAACCCTGCACCAACAAACGCTATCGTTGAGACCCATATGGTCACTATGAGGTATTTTTTCTTCTTTTGCATCCAACTAATCATAATCTTTATAAAGCCTTTAGGTATAATTTTGTTATTTTATAAAAATAACCATTAATCCTAGATAAACAAGGAGTTTTTAGATGAAAAATAGTGAACTAAAACAATTAGATTTGGAAGTTATATGGCACCCTTGTACTCAGATGAAAGATCATGAATTTTTACCCCTTATACCGATAAAAAAAGCTTATGGAGTATATCTTGAAGATTTTGAGGGAAACAGCTACATAGATGCCATAAGTAGTTGGTGGGTAAATATTTTTGGTCACACAAACCCCTATATAAACCAAAAGATTAAAGAGCAGTTAGATAGCCTTGAGCATGTTATACTTGCTGGATTTACCCATGAGCCTATCATAAAGCTATCAAAAAGACTAACTAAACTAACACATTTAGATAAGTGTTTTTATGCCGATAACGGCTCAAGTGCGATAGAAGTTGCCCTAAAGATGAGCTACCATGCACATAAAAATAGTGGCAAAAACAAGACTATCTTTGTATCGCTAACAAACTCTTATCATGGTGAGACACTTGGGGCTTTGAGTGTTGGGGATGTAAAGCTCTATAAAGATACTTATGAACCGCTACTTATAAAAACCATACAAACTCCCGTCCCAAAAGATAGCACTATAGAGGCCGCTAAAGAGGCCGCTAGTGAATTTGAAAAGCTCTGCAAAACCCACCATCAAGATATAAGTGCCATCATACTTGAGCCTTTAGTGCAAGGTGCGGGTGCTATGCATATGTACCACAAAGAGTTTTTAAGCTTAGTAAAAAACATCTGTTTAGACTACGATATCCACTTTATAGCAGATGAAGTTATGGTTGGTTTTGGTAGAAGTGGTGAGATGTTTGCTACTATAAGTAGTGGTATAACACCTGACTTTTTGGTGTTATCAAAAGGGCTTAGCGGTGGCTACCTGCCGTTATCTGTTGTGCTAACAACTAATGATATTTATGCTAAGTTTTATTGTGATTATGGTGAGCAAAAAGCATTTTTACACTCACATAGTTATACAGGAAATGCTCTTGCTTGTGCGGCAGCAAATGCTACACTAGATATATTTGAACAAGAAGATACCATAGAGAAAAATAGAGCTTTATCGGCTTTTATGGCTAAAGAGCTACTTAGGTTTAAAGAGCTAAAAAATGTCACTAACATAAGACAAACTGGAATGATCGCAGCTTTTGATATAACAGGCTACGGCACAAAAGATAGAATCGGACTAAAGATATATGAGTATGGACTCTCTAGGGGGGTTTTACTCCGCCCACTTGGCAACACCATATACTTTATGCCACCATATGTTATAAGTAAAGATGAGCTAAAAAAGGTTTTTGATGTCGCTTTTGATGGGGTGAGAGACCTTGACTTAAAAAACCCGTCACCCTGAACCAAAAAAACCATCACCCTGAACTTGATTCAGGGTCTATACTATAAAATCAAAAGAGATTTCAAATCAAGTTTGGAATGACGAAGAGTCTATAACCATAAGTCTAACACTTCTCTCTAATATAGCTATCTTTTTTACCATCTCATAAAGATCCATATTGTAAGCAAAAACCCCATACCCTCTTATGACCATAATATCTTTATGTTTGCTCAAAAAATAGTGCGGTATCTCAGTTATCGCCCTCTCATACCAGTCATCAAAACTCTTAGGATCGACTATCTCTATAGTCCCTAAGCTAGTAGAACCAAAGTAGTCTTTTGGCTCTATGATGTTATGTTTTAGTGAGTATGCTGTTATAAATGGTGGTATGGTAAAACTAACAAATTTAGCATCAAGTATTTGTGAGTAGATAGCATGATGAAGCGGTGCATCGACACTCGCCTCTTGCCATCTGTAGTCTTGTTTGTAGGAGAGTTCTACTAGCGATCTCTCATCTAGTGCATCAAATATCGCCTCTTTTTTGTTTATAAGAAACCTATTTGATTCGGTTTTAGCAGAGAGTGAACCATGATACAAGCCAAAAAAATCTTTTCTAAAAAGCGAAAGCGAAATAGAGAAGAGCTTTTGTGCTAGGTTATCTCTACTCATATGCTACTTAAACCAGCTTTTCATCTTATCGATCGCACCATCTAAGATACCCTCATGCGGTTTTGACTCAACACCAAAACTATCTTGAAGTTTTAAAAGTAGCTCTTTTTGCTCATCTGTTAGCTTTTTTGGGTAAGTTATATCGACTTGTGCTATAAGATCGCCTCTGCCATGACCATGGACATCATCGACACCCTCTCGCCTAAAAACAAAGTGTTGTTTATCTTTTACACCCGCTTCTATCTTTAGTTCAAGTTCACCTCTAAGAGATGGTATGCTAAGGGTTGCTCCCATGATAGCTTGAGTGAAAAATATAGGTATAGAGATGTAAACATCGTTACCTTCTCT
>JBAYYR010000070.1:0-6616 GCA_041672945.1 Sulfurimonas sp.
CTAAAGTTTTTGAGGCTCTAAGCGGACCTATAGATACAAGGCTAACTGCTGGAGTTGATATGCCAAAAGCTTCACCACAAGATGTAGCTAGTGCTATAGTTGCAGGGGCAAAAAAAGATAACTTTGAGATATATACAGATGATTTTGCTATAAATCTGAAAAAAGAGTTAGATAAAGATTATACTAGTGTAGAGATGGGTATGATGCAGAGCATAAAGGGCTAAGCCCCTTATGTTTTTGTTATGTTCTAAAAGCCTCTAGCTTTGAGTGGAGTGTGTTTGTCATAGAGTTTAGATGATCAGCCGCCGCTGCTATCTCCTCTACACTTCTAGCATTTGTCGAAGATATATGGTTTATCTCTGAAATGCTTTTTACTATCATATCTATCTGCTCACCCGCTTTAGTAAAATCTACTACAGTTAGCTCAGTGGCATCTACTGCTTGATTTACTATACTAACACTCTCATTTATCTTAAGTTCAACATCTATAGCTCTGTTGGCTAACTCTTGGATATCTTTTGAGTTTATGCTCATAGTTCCGCTTACATCTACTATAGACTGGACTATAACATTTATGGTTGCATTTATCTCACTTAGTGACTTTTGAGTTCGCTCAGCAAGTTTTCGCACCTCATCAGCAACTACCGCAAACCCTCTTCCATGCTCACCCGCTCTTGCTGCTTCTATCGCGGCATTTAGAGCTAGTAGGTTTGTTTGTTCTGCTATATCGGAGATGATATCTAGTATATTTTTCACCTCATTTGCCTCTTGAGAGAGTACCTGCATCCTATCTGCTATCTCAACTTCAAGCTCAGCTGTTTTGTGAACTTTTTGAGTTAGGTCTATGATGTCATCTTTTGCCCCTAAAAGATTGCTATTTGCTCTTATGATCTCCTCTTTTGAGTTGTTTGCTCTAGCGATAGAACCCTCCATCTCTTTTGCGATATCTAAAGCTTTTGAGGTAGCATCATCAACAACACTAACACTTCTCTCTACATTTGTACCAACACTAAGTGAAGTAGTCGATAGCTCGTGAGATATAGAAGCATTTTCACTTGAGCTTTGTTTTGAGTTATCTATAAGATCTCTTAGTGAGCCTATAAGGGCATTAAACCCTTTTGCCATCTCGCTAAGCTCTTTTGGAGCATTATCATCAACTCTCATAGTCAGGTCTTTTGTATCGGCTATGCTTAGGATGATATTTTGAAACCTATCGATAGGCTTTGCTATGGAGCTATTGATGATAAAAAGTGCTATTATTAAAATCAAAACAAGTAAAACTACAGTACCTATGATGATACTATTTCTAATAGCACCGATAGAGCCTAAAACATCACTCTCATTTATCCTAGATATAACTCCCCATCTGATATCACCCCCTATATCTAGCGGTCTATAGGCAAATATAACATTTTCTCCGCCCCATCCAGCGGCCATTAAAAAACCAGATTCACCGTTTAAAGCTCTATCTATAGCCTCAAAATGCATAACAGATTTTACAGGGTCTTTAAGTGCCGCTTCAACTGAGTGAGTATCTCTACTTAAGTAGCTATCACTTCTCATAAGATTGTCCCTACCTACAAGATAATCCTCTTGATGAGCCTCATACCCCTCTCTGTAGTTCATGATAGAGTTTGTTTTTTCACTAGTGATCTCAAAGATTAAAACCGCAGTAGTGACACCATTTGACACTATAGGTGTACCTAAAAACATAACAGGCTTGTTATCGCTTGGCTCATAAAGACTCATATCTACCCAAGTGGTACGACCGTTTTTAAGAGTCTGCTCCCAAACTCTACCAAGTCCGCTATCTTTAAGATTACCGCTACTAAGATTTGCCCCTAAATCTGACTCTTTAGCTGTAGAGTACATAACATGCCCATGTTTTGCACAAGCTATAACTATATCTTTGTATCCATAACTAGAAGCATAACTTGTAAAAAACTTATCATACACCCCTGCTACTGCTTGAGCTTGTGGATCTTTAGCAGGGTAAGGATCTTTTGCTCCAACCTCTAAGTTATTGTGGACTACTATAAGGTCTCTTGCTAACTCCTCTAAGTCGTTTGATCTACTAAGACCCTCTATATCTTTAACTCTCTCTTCAAAAAAGTCACTCACTTGAGAGTGTTTTAAGTCTCTAGAAGAGGAGAGTCTAACATCAAAAGCCTCCCTAAGAGCCTCTGCACTCTTTACGCTAGATATATAAACCGACACACCTGCTAAAAGCACCAAAGAAAAAACAACCAGCAGAATTATCTGCAACTTAATTGAACTTTTTTTCATAAAACTAAATACTCCCCTTAAGTTTTTTTATGGGCAATACTATCATAAAAAGTAATAAGAGCAGATTAAAACAAAATTTATCTTGTTTTAACTTCACTTATAGGTGGGGAAAAGTAGTACCCTTGTGAGAAATCTATACCTAACCTTTTCACTTCACTATAGAGCTGCTCATCTTCAACAAACTCCGCTACAGTCTTGAGTCCTAGTTTTTTAGCAAAATCGACTATAGTACTTACTACTATGTGGGTATTTTCATCTTTTAGTATGTTTTTTATAAGTGAGCCATCTATCTTAAGATAATCGGCCCTTAGGCTAACTAGATACTCAAAGTTGCTATACCCTGTTCCAAAATCATCTATCGCTATCTTTGCACCGTATCTTTTTACAAGGTTTATAAACTCTAAAACCTCATCAAACTTCTCTATAGACTCAGACTCAACTATCTCAAAAATCACCCTTTTGCCGATGTTGTATCTCTTTAACATATCCTCTATAAAGCCTATCATCCCCTCATCTTCTATATCTTTTATGGAGAGGTTTATTGAACACTCAAGGTCGTTGTCTTTAAATGCTTCAAAGGTTTTAGTTATGACTATCTTGGTTATATTTAGGTATTGTCTTGTCTGTTTTGCGATATTGAGAAAAAAGTAAGGCGATATAATCTTGCCATCTTTTGCTATGATCCTAACTAACGCTTCATACTTTTTCACCTCAAGAGTTTTGTTGCTTACTATTGGCTGATAGTAGGCTACAACCCTATCTTCTCTTATGGCATCTAGTAGCTCTTTTGTCCACTTTATGTTGTTTTCATATTCGCTATTTAGAGATATGGCATCACTATATATAACCTCATCTAGGTTATGCTCTTTTGCTATCTTTAGTGCCATATTTGCACTCGATAAGAGGTGAGATTTCTCCTCAAATGATATCCCAACACTACAAGATAACACTATCTCCTCATCATCTATATAAAATCTTTGAGCTATAAGTTTTAGTAGCTCTTTTACTCTAGATATAAAAAGAGTTCTATCTTGTTCTATGCCTAAGATAACAAACTCATCCCCTTGTAAACGGTAAAACTTTAACCCCTCTTCAAACTGCATACTGCTATAGATAGTGTTTGCTAAGTACTTTATAACCTTATCGCCAAATCTATGCCCATAAAAATCGTTTATCTGCCTAAAATTATCTACATTAAATATAGCTATAGATATATCTTCATAACTTTTTATATCTAGCTCTAGTCTGTACCTGTTTCCACACCCTGTTAGCAGGTCTGTTTTTGCGATGCGGTCTGATTCTTCTTTTTGAAGCACAAGCTCTGTTACATCTGAGCTTATAATCATATACTCTATGATCTCATCATCTAGCCCTACTATAGGGACTATAGTACTATTTAGCCAAAAGTATGTGCCATCTTTTGCGATGTTTTTGATAGTGTGTCTCCATATCTTTTTTTGTGATATGGTGTGCTTCATAACCTCATAAGAGCCTAAGTTTATACTATCTTTGCAAAATATCTTACAGTTGTTGCCTAGTAGTTCATCTTGAGTATATTTTGCTAACTCTAAGTACTTATCATTTACATATGTGATGGCTAGATTTTTATCCATCCTAGAGACTATGGTTGATTTACTTATAGCACTCTCATACTCACCCATCAGGTGCAAGGATTGATCAAAGTTGCTACTAGTTAAGCTTAGCTCATTTTCAAAATGATCCATCATATGTTTTTGAGCAGTTATATCCACCCTTATAGATATATACTCTAAGATCTCACCATTTTTGTTAAATATAGGGTTTATAAGGGTTTTTACCCAGTAGTTTCCACCATTTTTTGTACGGTTTTTTATCTCCCCTACCCAAGGTTTTTTGAGTGTCGATATGGTGTACCAAAGCTCATCAAAAACCTCTCTTGGTGTATCTTTGTGTTTTAAGATGTTGTGCTTCTTACCTAGAAGCTCATCTCTATCAAACCCGCTTATATTGCAAAACTCCTCATTTACATAAGTTATAACACCATCTTTATCGGTTTTTGAGACTATATATGCGATATCTACTGCATTTTTGTATTGTTTAAGTAGAGATAGACTCTCCTCAAGCTCATCGCTAAATATATCACTTAGTGTTAAAAATGTCTTTTTTAAACTCCTCATAGCTACAAAAAAAGAGAGAGCAACCAAAGCTAAAAACAGAGCTATATAGGTAAACTTCATATGTATATAGTTTAGTTTTTGCTCGATAGATACCTCTAGTTTTGCAAAAAGAGTATCTTCAACATCTTTTAGTAGCTCTATAGCTAAAGAGACCTCGCTAAAGAACTCTTTTGAATCCAAACCATAGGGTAACTCTGAACTTTGTACCACTTTGTTTATCTTGCTCATAGTTGCTATTGTGTTGGCATCTAAAAACTTAGCTCTATAGTACTCTATAAACTCCTGCTCATCTTCTAGTGTTTTTAAAAACCTATTTGTAGCGGCTTTAAAGATTTTGTTTGACTCTACTATATCAAAGTGCTGAGTCTCATCTAGGCTATCTTTAGCCAAAGCACTGCTCAATCTTGCCCTAATGGAACCTAGAGCCTCTTTTGATACACTAAGATAGGTGTAGGCTTGAAGGAGATTTCTGTTTTTTAGATCTAACATTTTAGATGGCAAGGTTTTAGAAAAATCCAAAAGTCTCTCTATGTTTTTTGTGTAGTACTCGATAATCTCATCATCATCTAAAGCCCCAACATCAAACTTATCTTGTGAAGACTCTATACCATAGAGCATATCTAAAAAACCAACCTCTTTACAGTTGGCTCTTGCTTTTTTAGTGATACTTTTTATATTTAGCTTTAGCTCTTTTAGTTTTGTTTTTATACTTAGATCTTGTGGGTTGTTTATATATGTAACCCCATAGCCTCTTTGTAGTTGCATAGAGTCTATCACACCAGAGATGATAAACGCTTTTTGACTTTGAGCTTTAGCGTAGGTTAGGTTTTTATACTCATCTATCGTAACTAGTAGAAGGTAAAAAATGAGCGAAATTATGAAAAATAGCGGAGGTATAGATAATAGTAAAAGTCTATTTTTTAACTTTGATCTACTAAAAGAGTTCAAGCAAACCCCTTGGTTTTTTTGCTTAATTATAACATAAAATGTTATAATTAGTTTTTGTATCTATCTTTTGGCTCCCCTATATAGTACCCTTGAGAGTAGTCGATACCAAGCTCTATAACTTTATCTTGAACCTCTTTGGAGTGGACAAACTCCGCTATAGTTTTTATACCACTTCTTTTACAAAGATAGATGATCGACTCGACTATGATAAGGCTTTTTTTATCATTTAATATGTTTTTTATAAAACTACCATCTATCTTTAAAAAATCGGGCGAAAACTCCAAAAGCCTAGATAGGTTTGAACTCATCGAACCAAAATCATCTATAGCTATCTTAAATCCAGCCTCTCTTAGTGAACTTAACTGATGTAAAATCTCACTTGAGCCTATAGAGCTAACATCTTCTAGTATCTCTAAAGTTACATTTGATGGATCTATGTTATGCTTTTTGGCATGTTTTAGTAAAAAATCCTCAAGATAACCTAAAAACAGATCTACTTGAGTGATATTTATAGAAAAACCAAAATCACTCCCACTAAAGGCTTGAAAGCTATTTTCTATCATAGTTCTTGTTATCAAAGATAGTGTCCCTGTAAGCTTTGAAGCCTCTAAAAATCTTATAGGTGGAACTATAATGCCATCGTCGTAGATTCTAGCTAAACACTCATATTTTTCTATCTTTTGTGTGTTGTTGTTTAAGATCGGTTGGTAGTAGGTAAAAAGTGCTTCATTTTCAAAAGATGTCTTTATCTTATCTATCCAGTAGTTGTTTTGGATCTGTTGTTTTATATAGGCTGAGTTTATATCGTATATCTTAAAAGCACCTCTACTATGCTCTCTAAGTTCGGCTAGTGCCTCTTTTGCATGGTTTAGTATCTCAACTCCCACACCAGAAGCTATCCCTATACTTATAGAGATCCTTATAGATATACTATCTACTTGAAGCTCTATTTGATCAAAAAAAGATACTATAGAACTAGCCATCTCTGATAAGATTTCGGGCGATATATCTTCAAAACAAATTACAGCAAACTCATCGGCGCCAACACTATATAGCTTAGATATTCTTGGCTTTGATATATTGATCAGCCTAACTACTTCAGATAATATCTTATCGCCATTCTCAAAGCCATAGAGTTTATTTATATTTGAAAAGTTATCAATATTTATCAAAAATAGGTTTGTATAAACACCCTTTTTCAGCTCCTCTACAAGAGCATATCTATC
>JBAYYR010000071.1:0-6597 GCA_041672945.1 Sulfurimonas sp.
CTCTGTTTTAGCTCTGTAAATATACCATCTAGATGAGCTTTTGTTAAATCTCTACCACCAAGACCATACACATAACCTGCTAAGATAGCTTTAGTATCTGTGTTAAATAATGCTCCTGCGATTTCGTTAAACAATGCTCCTGCTGTACCATTTGGACTCGATCTATCTAGTGTAGCTATAGCTTTTACACCTGATAGTGCCTCTCTTAGTTGCATAAATGGAAATGGTCTAAAAACTCTAATCCCTACAACTCCAGCTTTTATACCTTTTTCTCTCATCTCACCCGCAACTTCTCTAGCAGTCTCAACTGAGCTTCCCATACACACAACACAAACCTCTGCATCGTCCATATCGTAAGTCTCAACTTGCTTATATTTACGACCTGTTAGTTTTTCAAACTCTGCAAAAACCTCTTCTATCTTAGGAGATACTTTATTCATAAGGTCGCTATGTTGTCTAGCTTTATGCTCAAAGTGCCAATCCTCTTCAGTTTGAACACCGTGAGTTACTGGGTGCTCAAAATCTAACATATCGTTCATCGGTTTAAAATCACCTATAAAACCATATGCTTCATCATCACTTAGTGGGCTAACACCTTGAGCCGTATGAGATGTTAAAAATCCATCTTGATTTACCATAACAGGTAGTCTTATGTCGTGATCTTCTGCGATTTTAAATGCCATAAGGTTCAAATCATATGCACCTTGTGGACTAAAAGCATCAAGCATAATCCATCCGCTATCTCGCCCTAAGTACATATCTGAATGGTCACCATTTACATTTAACGGAGCCGCTAATGCACGGTTTACAACATTTAAAACTATAGGTAGTCTCATACCAGAAGCTTGATATAGTGTCTCAACCATAAGTGCAAAACCTTGTGATGAAGTAGCAGTTGCTACCCTTCCGCCAGCTGCCGCTGCACCGATACATGCACTCATAGCAGCATGTTCAGACTCAACCATAACAAACTCACCCTCAACATAGTTATCTGAGTGGAACTTACCATAACCCTCAACGATAGGAGTTGATGGTGTAATAGGATAAGCTGCAACAACATCTACTTGAGCTTGACGAAGTGCTTGAGCAGCAGCAAAGTTACCATCCCAAACCTCTACTTCTCTTAATTCCATTTTATCAAATGCCATAATTATGCTTCCTTATCATCTTTTTTAGGCCAAGCTGCAATAGCCGACTCTTCATCTGTTTGTTCTGCATACATAAGTAGTGATTTTGGATTTGTAGGACAAACCTCAACACAAATACCACACCCCTTACAGTGATCCATATCTATACCTATCATCTTTTGATCTCTTGATATGATAGATACATCAGGACAATAAACCCAACAAAACTGACAATCTATACAGTAGTCTTTGTTAAAAACTGGTTTTATAAGTCTCCAGTCTGCAACACTAGCCATAAATGAGTTGTTTTGTGAGTAGTTTCTATCTTCTTGCTTAGTTGTAGCTATATCATTAGCAACACCATCAAAAGATCTAAGCATTGCTCCGATTTCAAATTCATCCCAACCTTTCTTTGACATCTTAACCTCCTTACTTTACTTCATCGTATGCTCGTTGGATAGCCAACATATTTGCATCGATTATTTTTTGAGGCAATTTGCCAAGAACTCTTTTCATACTCTCTTTAAAAAACTCTATATCATACATACCAGATATCTTCATAAATGCCCCTAGCATAGGAGTATTTGGGATAGCTTTACCGATAGTTTCTGTTGATATTTTTATACAATCAACAACATAAACCTCTTTATCTGCTAGTTTTGGTTGAGCTTTTTTTAGCTCATCTACACTTAGATGAGAAGTGATAATATACTTAGTTGTAGGCTTATGATTTATGGTTACATCAGCTGTCATAGTTAAAGCTGGGTCTATAACAAATACATAATCTGGCTGCATATATTTTTCATGATTCATGATAACTTTATCATCAACACGGTTGTAAGCTGTCATAGCCGCCCCTCTTTTAGCTGAGCCATAAAATGCAAATGCCTGTACATGTTTACCAGTTGTTGAAATAACATCTGCTAACCCTTTAGCACCTGTAACAGCACCTTGTCCCGCACGACTGTGCCATCTAATTTCAAGCATCAATACTCCTTGATTTTTTATTTTATTGCAATATATATAATATTACTTTTTTACAATTCATACATTGGCTCATTATTTTATTTAACTTGCTCTTAAATGTAGCTTGATATCTATAAGTTTTTGGAAAATAAAATAGTAAATGTTATTTTTGGGTAGCTTTTTGCTTTAAAAACTCCACCGCTTCAAGGGTCGTATCAAATATATTTTTAGTATGTTTTTGTAGTGAATCTAGTGAGCCGTATCCACTTAAAACTCCTATGCTATTTACCTTTGCTTCTTTTGCACTAAGTAGGTCTAATTTTGTATCACCTATCATCCAAATATCTTTATCTTTTACTTCAAAACTATTGAGTGCTTTTAGTATCGGTTCTGGGTGTGGTTTTGGGTTTATTACATCTTCTCGCCCTATCAAAACATCAAAAAACTCCATAACACTAAAATGCTCCATAAGCTCTTTTGAGTAGAGTGCTGTTTTAGTTGTAACTATACCGATATCGGCAAAACTTTTAGCCAAAACTATCGCCTCTTTTGCATATGGTAAAAGTGTCGTTTTAGCTGTTGATATAACTCTATAATGCTCTCTATAGGTATCCACAAGATCCCACACTAGCTCATCTTTAACACCCACATTTGCAAACATTATATCTAGCGGATAGCCTATTTGCTCTTTTATAAGCTCATCTGATACTTTTTTTTGGTTATGAACTCTAAGTGAGTTATGAAACGACTCTAGTATCGCTTCGGTTGAGTCTATAAGTGTCCCATCAAGGTCAAATAGTATTATCAAGGTATCTCCCATTTTATGTAGTTGTGCCAAATCCCACTAGGTGATGGCTCTATATTTTTTATCTTTTTACTAACAGCGGTTATTGAAGTTGGGATATATAAAAAAAGGTATGGATTATCATCTGCTATAAGCTTAAACATATCTCTAAAGAGTGGCATAATCTTCTCTTGATCTACTATGCTTTGAGACTCCTCGATCATCTTATCTAGCTTATCATTATGATAACCTATGATGTTAAAACCACCCGCAACATCTGCCTCACTATGCCACATCATATATGGGTCTGGTTGTTTTGAGAGTCCCCACCCTAAGAGTATAGTCTCAAACTTTCGTGGAAAAACTACCATATTTAAAAAAGCTTGCCACTCCATAATCTTTAGCTTAACATCGACTCCCGCTTTTTTTAGCTGATGCTGAAGTATCTGTGCGGCATAAACCCTTATGGTAGATGAGTTGGAGGTTGCTATCTCAAAACTTAGCGGGTTTTTTTCATTGTACCCCGCATCTTGAAGTAGTTTTTTTGCTTTTTGTATATCTTGCTTTGGGGCTTTTACATCTTCATTGTAGGCTTTTGTAGCTGGTAAAAAAGGACCATTGCAAACCTTGGCATGATCAAAAAAGAGTATATCTATAAGCTCATCTCTATCTATAGCTAGTGAGAGTGCCTCTCTTACTCTAGGATCGGCAAATTTTTTCTCTCTAAGATTAAACCCTAAGTAGCTATAGGTGTAGGCGATACTCTCATGTATGTCAAACTTATCTAAAAAGTTTTTATCTAACTGCCTCTCTAGTTGCATAGGCTCAAGTGAGTCTATATCGATAGTGCCTGATTTTAACATCAAAAACCTACTCATAGCATCACCTACTACACTAAAAGAGATAGTATCTATCTTTGCCCTACCCTCAAAATAATCATCATATGCACTAAGTAAAATATTTTTAGAGTGCTCAAGTTGTGTTAGTCTATAGGGTCCTGTACCTATTGGGTTTGTGTTAAAACTTGAGTTCATAAGATTTGGCTCATTTGATAGTATATGTTTTGGAAGTATCCCAAGCCCCCACATCTCTAAAGCCCTAAAATAAGGCTCTTTATAGATAACTTTTAGTGTTAGCTCATCTAGTTTTTCAATACGCTTTATGTGTTTAAAACTTGAACTATATGGTGTGCTTATAGTAGGTGAGAGTAAAACTTCATAGGTAAATATAACATCATCGGCACTAAAACTAACACCATCGTGCCATTTTACTCCACTACGAAGTTTAAAGATGAGTGTTTTATCATCTTCAAAATAAAAACTCTCTGCCAAATCACCCACAATTTTTGTAGAGGTTTTGTCGTACTTTATGAGTCCATTGAACAAAAAACTACTTATCTCAGATGAAGCAGAATCAGTCGCTAAGATGGGGTTTAGTCTTGATGGATTTGATGATGTAACTAGATGTAGTGTTGAAGCAAAAATATTTATGCTAAAAAATAAAAAGATTAGAAATTTCATAAGTGAGATTATATCGAGATAGGAAAAATATCGGCTTGAAAAAGCCGATAACAAAGATAAAAGATTATCTTTTTGAGAACTGTCTTGAGCGACGAGCTTTTCTTTTACCTGGTTTCTTTCTCTCAACACTTCTAGAGTCGCGAGTCATCATACCTTCTGGTTTTAGTATAGCTCTTAGAGATGGGTTAAATCTTACTAATGCTCTAGATATACCGTGTCTTAGTGCATCAGCTTGACCACCAAAACCACCACCTAAAACAGTAGCTACTATATCTACTGAAGTATCTTGTTTAGTTAAAACTAGAGGTTGTTTTACACGAAGTTTTTTAGCCTCTAATCCACCTAGCCAAGCATCAAGAGATAGACCATTTATCTTCATCTCTCCCTTACCGCTACTTAGCCAAACTTTAGCTATCGAACTTTTTCTACGACCTGTTGCATATACTTTTGCCATAAACTATCCTTACTTTGCTATTTGTGCAGTGTGAGGATGCTCTGCACCTGCATAAACTTTTAATTTTTTAAGCATTTTAGCACCTAGCTTAGTTTTTGGAAGCATACCACGAGTCGCTAGTTTAAATAGTTTCTCTGGATTTTTCTCTAACAATTCAGCTAGTTTTACACTCTTTGTACTACCAAAATAACCTGAATAAGAGTGGTACTCTTTGTTATCCATTTTATTATTGCCTTTAAACTTTGCACTAGCAGCATTTATAACAACTACATAGTCTCCACAATCAACATTTGGAGTATAGCAAGGTTTATTTTTACCGCGAAGTATAGTTGCTACTTCAGTAACTACACGACCAAAAGTCTTACCATCCGCATCTATCAAAACCCATTTTTGATCGATTTGTTCAGGTGTTGCGATCTTAGTAAATTTCATACTTGAACCCTATCTTTAAATTTAGTGATGGAAGTATAATCTAAAATACTTACAAAGAGCTTAATTTAAGGTTAGTTTAACCGATAGATTTTATGGTAATTTTATCTTTTAGTAAGTAGCAAATATAACCACCAATCACCTCTAGTCCGTAACTTTTTAGCACATCTACATACTCACAAACCTGCTCTTTGTGTTTATGGGAAAATAGTTCTGAACTTTTATAATCTATAACAATATAGCCATTATCTTTTTTAACAAGCAAGTCGATATACCTTAGCTCATCTGCTTTTTTTATAAGTTTTTCCCTAAAACACTCTCCATCTACAAGTGTTAAAAACTCACTATTTTGCAAAAGCATAGTGACCCTTTTTTTAATGTCGTTTATATCACCCTCTTCTAGTGTATGGGCAAAGCGATTTTTCATCATACTTATAGCACTATCTAGCTCATCTAGACTAAAACTACTGAGTGATTCTAAAACATAGTGCAAGGCCAAGCCAAAACTAAGAGTTTTAAAATCAAGCTCATCATCGCCCTGCTCTTTAACTTTTAGTTTTTGTTGTCCATAAAACTGCTCATTAAACTCTAGTTTTTCATAAATTTTGCTCTCTTTAGCTTCATCTTTTTTCTCTAAAAGTTCGCCACAAATTTGCTCATCAAGCTCAAGTGTGTCAAAGTAGCTATCTTTTTGTTTATAAACCACACAAAGTGCCTCTCTTGCCCTTGTAAAAGCGACATACTGAGCATTTAGCCTATCGACTCTACTAAGAGCTGCTTCTTTAGCTAAAACATCTGCATACTCACCATCTAGCTCATCTCTATTTTTTTGTCTAAGATATAGGTTTTTTAGATATATGCCATCATAATCGTATATCACCATATCGCGGTTTGGTGGTGGTTTTTTAAGCCTATCCATAACTATAGTAGCATCATACTCAAGCCCTTTTGATTTGTGGATAGTTAGCACTTTAATCCCATCACTAAGAGTAGATGCCACACTCTCATCTATGCTATCTAGCTCATACAAAAGCTCCTCAATATCGCCTATAGTGGTGAGTTTTGCTAAAAACTTTATAGTGTTAAAATCTGCTAGTTTATACTCTTTTATAACATCTTTTACTATTTCAAAAAGTGAAGTTGAAGAAAAATCAAATAGCTTTATATCGGCACTCTTTAGAGCTAAAAGTGCTAAAAAATTCTCTTTATATATATCTTCATTAAAGTATAAAAACTTAAGATACTCAACTATCGCTTTGATAGGTTTTTGGTTTATTAGTTTTGATGTTGTCTCATTTAAAACCTCAAACCGACTCT
>JBAYYR010000072.1:0-6488 GCA_041672945.1 Sulfurimonas sp.
CAAGATTACTCTCCAGCCTATAAGGTACCAGCAGGAGCGGCACTAAACCCACCAGCTTTAGATGCAAACGGTAACCCTATAGCATCTGATGATATGGGAGTTGTGGTAAATGAGGTAGGTGAAGCACTAAATCTTCAGAAAAATCAAGGTGTATGGGTATCTTTTGCATCGACTAAAGTAGTAGGTGCCGCTTTAACAGCAGCTGAGATAGATGGGGATTTAGACTTAACATTTGAGCTTGATAATGGTGATACAGTAAATATCACCTCTACAGGTAGTGGAGATACTACCATAGCTCAAACCGCTGCTAGATTTGTCTCAGCCATAAATGCTAAAAGTTCAGTCACAGGTATAACAGCTACTTTTGATTCAGCTACAAACCAGCTAAGTTTAGTAAACCAAAACAATGTCGCATCAGCTTCACACAATATAAGAATGACTGTCGGTGGTGCTGATGATAGTGGTTTTGTTGATGGTGATACTATCACCTCTTATAGATACCAGTACGACCCAACGGGCTCAAACAAAGCAGCAGGAACCGATAAGACTTTTACTACTATGGCAGACCTTAGAGAGGCTCTACAAAATCAGGCAGATGCCCTAAGTGCAGGTGTTGAGATATCGGTAAATGAGCAAGGTAAGATAAAAGTAGATAATAGCTCAGGAGCAAATGATATAACTATAGCAGTAACATCTATAGTTCCAGAGAGTATAGCAGGTGGTGGTGTAAGTGCAAATAGCCGTTTTACAAGAGCGATGGAGGCTCTTAGTGCAACCTTACCATCAGGAAGCCCTGGGACAGCATTTTCACAAAGTTTCAATGCCGCAATCCACTCAGCTAGTATAGATATAGTTGACTCACTAGGGACAAAACATACACTTAGAATGGAGTTTAGAAAAGTAGATGTAGATGCTTTTACAGGTTCAACTTGGAGCTTTAAACTAAGTGTTCCAGAACCAGCTACCATCGACACTGTTGTACCATTTAACGAAAAAACAGGTACGGTGAGATTTAACAACGACGGCTCACTAGCATCTTTTGATCCGCCAAATATATCTTTTACAGCAAACAACGGTTCAGCACCCGACCAGCAAGTCGCAATAGGTTTAGGTACGGCAAATGGTTTTGATGGTATGACAAGTTTTGATGCAAAATCTTCAACTTCAGGTATAAGTCAAGATGGTTTTACGGGGGGTGACCTTGTTGGTATCAGGATAGATCAAAGTGGAACTCTTATAGGCTCATTTAGTAATGGTAGAAGTTTTGGACTAGCTCAAGTTGGTATGGCAAAGTTTACAAACAACGAAGGTTTATCGGCTGAGGGTAGCAATGTCTATGTTCAGAGTGCAAACTCAGGAGATCCTATCATAGGTACAGCTGCTTCAGCAGGTAGAGGGTTTATCCAATCAGCTGCGCTTGAAGCATCAAATGTCGATCTCTCATCTGCTCTAACACAGCTTATAATCATACAAAGAGGGTATCAAGCAAATGGTAAAACTATAACCACTTCCGATACTCTTTTAGAGACTCTACTAGGTATTAAAAGGTAGATAGATACCTAAGCATATGAAACAAGTTATCATCATAGGTGCAGGAGGAGCGGGACTTTGTGCCGCTCTTGGTGCCAAAGAACAAGGTGCAAAAGTCACCGTAATCACAAAAGAGTACCCCACAAGAAGCCAAACTTCGATGGCACAAGGTGGTATAAATGGTGTCTTAAACTCCGCAAATGACTCCATACAATCACACATAGCAGATACCCTAAAATCTTCACAAAATCTAGCATCTCATAAACAGATAGAGTTTATGTGCCATGAAGCCCCAAAAGCGATAGAGTGGCTAGATACTATAGGTGTAAATTTTTCTAAAGATGAGCAGGGCAACATAGCACAAAGAAAATTAGGCGGTGCTAGTGGTGTTAGGGCTTGTTATGCAAAAGACTACACAGGTTTAAAGATACTCCACACACTCTATGATAGGTGTTTAAAAGAGGGTGTAGAGTTTTTAAATGAGCACCATCTTTTAGAGATACTAACAACAACTAACAGTGATGTTATCGGTGTTAGTGTGTTAGATAAACTTAGTGGTGAGGTTAAAGTTTTAAGCTCAAGTGTAGTTGTTTTAGCGACAGGTGGGTTTGCAAAACTATATGCAAAACACTCAACAAACTCTGTAGCTTCAAGTGGCGATGGGGTCGCTATAGCCCATAGAGCGGGGGCAAAACTAAAACATATGGAGTTTGTACAGTTTCACCCAACAGCACTTAAAGGCTCATCTATACTTATCTCAGAGAGTGCTAGAGGGGCGGGTGGTTATCTTATAAACTCAAAAGGCGAGAGGTTTGTAGATGAGCTTTTAGGTCGTGATGTTGTAAGTAGAGCTATAGATGAGCAGATAAAAAACTCACAAGAGGTGTTTTTAGATATATCTCATCTAAGTGAGGAGTTTATAAAACAAGAACTCCCACAAGAGTACAAACTAGCAAAGCTTTATGAGGGAGTAGATGCCACAAAAAATCCAATACCGATAAAACCAGCAGCACACTACACAATGGGTGGCATAGAGGTAGATAGCAAGTGCAGAACAAATATAAAAGGGCTTTTTGCAGTTGGTGAGTGTGCTGAGCATGGAGTCCATGGAGCAAACAGACTTGGTGGAAACTCACTTTTAGAGATAGTTGTTTTTGGTAGAGTTGCGGGTAAAGAGGCTGCTAAAGAGGCTAAAGATGAGCTTTGTGAGGCTAGTGCTAAGAGTATCGATTATATATTTGAGTATGAAAATAGTGTTAATTTTTATCAAAAAAGAGATGAGTTAAGTGAGATCTTTTATAACTATGTAGGTTTAGTGCGAGATGAGGCGGGGTTAAAAAAAGCACTCTCTTTTGTTAAAGAGACTAAAGCTAACATAAATAAAATGGGTGTTAGTGATAAACATAGGGGCTTCAACACAAACTTGAGTGATTTTTTAGAGTTTATAAACCTGCTAGATATCGCTGAAGTAGTAGCTAATGCGGCTTTAGCAAATACTACAAATATCGGGGCAAACTATAGAAGTGATGGGAGAAGTCTATGAAGCTAAGCATAAAAAAAGATAGTGGGTTTATAGAGTTTTACTCAAGTTCTAAAACACTTCTAGAGGCACTAGATGATATAAAAACCACAAAAGATAACTCACTTTGTTATAGTAGCGGGTGTAGAAGTGGAGTTTGTGGAAGTTGTGCGGTACGGGTAAATGGAGTTGAGGTATTAGCTTGTAGCTATGAGCTAAAAGATGGTGATGTAGTTGAACCACTTAAAAACACCCAAACCATAAGAGATTTGGTCGTAGTTGCTCCGCTTGAGTTTAATGCCAAAGCAAAAGCATACCTATGTGAAAAAGAGCAAAAACCAATTATAACAAAAGAGCAAACTCTTATAAATGAGCTTCAAAGTGAGTGCATACTTTGTGCTAGTTGCTTTAGTATATGTCCAGTTTATGAGCTAAATCCTAACTTTTTAGGACCATTTGCACTAACAAGAGTTTGGAGATATGTTAGTGATGTTAGAGAAGATGAGGCTAAGTCTAAGATAGATTTGATTCAGCAAGATGGCATTTGGGATTGTACACTATGCAATGCCTGTACAACGGTGTGTCCACAAGGTATATCTTCAAAAGCCGATATCGAAAAACTAAGGGCAAAATCTGCTATGTTTGGTTATAGCGACCCTAGTTTTAGTTCATTTGGTTTTGGCTCTAGTTTTGATGGAAGCCCTGTTTTTTGATAACAGGATAAATTGACTTTGTAGCACATATAGGCTACAATATGCTAAAAAGGATTTGCAATGATGGATGCAACAGTAAGAGCCAGAGTTGATGGTGATTTAAAGCAAGAAGCTGAGGCGATTTTTAAAAAATTAGGGCTTAGCACTTCACAAGCTATAGTGATGTTTTTAAATATGGTAAAGCTCAACAATGGCATACCTTTTGAGGTAAAAATTCCAAACAAAAAGACTCTAAAAGCTATGCAAGAGGCAAAAGAGCTTATAGGCGATGAGATAGACTTAGAAGATTTATAGACTATGTACAAACTATTTAGGACAAAGCAGTATATAAAAGATTTTGCCAAAGTAAAATTATCAGATAAGCATTATGAAAAATATATAAAGTTTGTCGCCTTGTTGCTTGATGGTAAAAAACTCCCAGTTGAGGCTCTAGATCACGAGCTTATAGGAGAGTATAAAGGCTTTAGAGAGTGCCATATAAGTGGCGATATACTCTTGATATATATCGTAGAAGATGGCTATGTAAAACTAACAAGATTAGGTACTCATAGCCAGTTGTTTAGCTAAAAATCTCTATTTTGACACTAACTAACAAATATGTTATGATGTTAGTCGCTTATAACTCCAAAGTTTTTTGGGATAAAAAGGATGAAAATGGCAAAAGAGCATTCATTTAATATCTCAGCAGATATCGATATGCAAAATTTTAAAAATGCTATAAACTCAGTAGATAAAGAGGTAGCAAATAGGTACGACTTTAAAGGTACCACTTACGAGGTTGATTTTAAAGAAAAAGAGAAGCTTTTAGTTTTAGTCGCATCGAGCGATAATAAACTAGAGGCACTAAAAGATATCGTGATAGCAAAACTCCTAAAACAAGATCTCTCATCAAAAGCGATTGAGGAGCTAAAGGTTGAAAATGCTAGTGGAAATACTAGAAAAATGAGCCTTAAGGTTGTCGATTATATTGAGGGTAAAGAGGCTAAAAAGATAGTCGCTGAGATCAAAAACTTAAAGCTAAAAGTAACAGCTCAGATCGAGGGCGGTGCTATCAGGGTAAAGGGTGCAAAGATAGATGATCTTCAAAAAGTTATGGCTCATATAAGATCTCTTGAGTGGGAAGCCCCGATATTTTTTGATAACTTGAGGTAGAGTTGAAAAAGCTAACTATACAAGAAGCAGCAGATGAGCTAGGTGTTTCAAAAGAGGCTATCCATAACCGTATAAGACGAGGTTCACTAAAAGTTACTATGCAAAATGGGACTAAGTATGTAAGTCTTGAGCAAAAAGAGCAAAAACCACAAGATGAGGGCGATAGATACTATAAGTTTTTAGAGTCACAAAACCAAAAACTTCAAGACAAACTAGAGCGATTTGAGAGTGAAATAAGAGAGCTAAGAGACCAAAAAGAGAGACTTTTAGTAGAAGAAAAACTCAAAATCGAGCAGGTTTATAGACAAAAAGATGAGCATCTAAAAAGTATAGTTGAAGCGATATCTTCAAAGCTTATCTTGCCACCACAAGATCATATAGAAGTAGAGCCACTAGAGTTGCAAACAAAACTAATCTCTTTAAAAAAGTACCTAAAAAGTTACAATCTAAGCAGTAGAAAAACCGATAAAATCCTAAAGAAATTTACCTCCATAAATGATGTTAGGGTGGTGAAGTTGGGTAAAAAGATATATATCGATCCACAAAAGTATGACTACAGTGATTTATTAGGAGTTTTAGAGTAGTATTTCACTTCTGGACAAATGGGAGAGTGGTTTAATCCAGTCGCCTGGAACGCGGCCGTAGGGCAACCTACCGAGGGTTCGAATCCCTCTTTGTCCACCATATAAGGACAAACCTATATGTTAAAACAACTCTATGGCTCACTTTTGCTACTGCTCTATTTTGCAAAAATCCCTATATTTTTTGGAGTTCTACTTCTTTATGCTCTAACACCATTTGAGCTAAATCTTGTAGTTGCATTTTTTTGGGTTGTCTCTGCTTTAGCTCTTATCTATGATGTAGTAAAACTTTTTAAAAAAAGTAGTTAGCCTCTAGTCTTAGTTCGTGATTTGAGGTATCATTTGTGTATCCATGAGATTTTTTACCACTATTTCCAGCTATATTTGAGACCTCTTGGTTATCTTGGATCATATATCTAGCCTTTAGTTCAAGCCCTTTTAGCGAAGCAACTTTATATATAACATCTAAGTTTGCCTGATGTGTATCACCGTTGCCATAACCCCTTTGAGTCGCACTTTGATACCCCACTTTTGATGGATCTCTATCGTAGTAGTTGTAGCTTAGTATAGTGCTAAGCCCCTTTAGCAAAGAGTTAAAATCCTGCTCATAACCTACTTTGTAAGCATTTGTGTTGGCATTCCAGTCTGTTACGCTCATAGAGCGAGTGTATCCTGCTGTTGGAAAACCTCTCCACGGAGCTATCAAGTCACCAGCGCTTGAAGTGTGTGAGTAAGATAGTAAAAACTTAGATGAGCCGTAGCTAAATATCGCACGAAGAGCTATAAGGTTTGTATCTACTTTGTTGTTACTATCGCCTTTAAACTTTACCGCCGCACTATCATACACTGAGCCATCGCGAGGTTTTATGATATCTCCCGCACCATCATCAAACTGATGTATATATCTAGCACCTATTTTTGTCCCAATATCACCTATCTTAAAGGAGTAGTTTGCCTCTAGTAGGGCTTGGTTTACTATGTCGCTCCAGTGCA
>JBAYYR010000073.1:0-6449 GCA_041672945.1 Sulfurimonas sp.
TAAGTTTAGCTCTTTTGCCTCTTTAAAAATCTCCTCACCCACTTCATAGCAACAGCTTTTTATATTTGCACCGACACAAACTACTATATCTTTGGGTTTTGAACCCAAAAATACAAGCTCATCTACGGTGTTTTTGATGATATTTTTAAAAGCACCCGCTCTACCTACATGGGCAACTGCTATAACTCTTTGTATATCATCATAAAAAAGTATAGGTGAACAATCGGCCACCATCACCATAAGGGGTCTATTTTTCTCTTTGGTTATGAGTGCATCACAAGTTGGTGGGTTGTTAAAATCATCGCCACTTTTTACTATATGGACACTATCTGAGTGGATCTGCTTCATATGGAGTAGATTTTGCAAATCGTAGTTATGTTTTTTGGCTAGGTTTTGGTGATTTTTAAGCACATTTGAGTCGCTATCACCTACATGAAAGGCTAGATTTCCATCTATTTTTGAGCTAAAGAAGTGCTTTAAATTTTTATATTTTAAGAGTTTTTGACTATAATCCATAAGGATATTATAACAGAGGATTTTGTTATGTTTAAAAGTTTATATTCACCTGTGCTAGATGGGAGCGATGTAGAGAAAAAAAGGGTAGAGATAAAAAACTACTTTAACAACACATTTGAGCTTTTTGAGAAGATTTTTGAAGTACTAAAAGATGATAGTGTCTTTTATAAAAAATCTGAACCAACCCGCCACCCTATGATATTTTACTTTGGGCATACCGCTACATTTTTCATAAATAAACTAGTTTTGATGAAGATTTTAAAACAGAGAATTAACCCTAAGTTTGAGTCTATGTTTGCCGTTGGTGTAGATGAGATGAGTTGGGATGATATGAGCGAGTCTAGCTACAAGTGGCCTAGTGTAGATGAGCTTAGGAGCTATAGAGATGAGGTTAAAAAGGTAGTAAATGCCCTTATAGATACGATGGAGTTTAGCCTACCTATAACTTGGGATAGCCCTATGTGGGTGATTTTGATGGGGATAGAGCATGAGCGGATCCACATAGAGACTTCACTAGTGCTTCATCGTCAAATGCCACTTGAGTTTGTTAAAGATGTGCCAGAGTTTAACATCTGTGAACATACAGCAAATCCACCAGCAAATGAGATGCTAAAGATAAATGGCGGCGAAGTGGTTTTAGGTAAAGATAGAGATCATAATCTTTATGGATGGGACAATGAGTATGGTGCTTTTAGTGAAGATGTAAAGAGCTTTGAAGCTAGTAGGTTTTTAGTAAGCAATGGCGAATTTATGGAGTTTGTCCTTGATGGCGGGTATGAAAAACTAGAGTATTGGGACGAAGAGGGGGTTAAGTTTTTAGAACTTCGCAATGCAAAATACCCACCTTTTTGGGTAGAAGATGAGAGCGGGTTTAAGTATAGAACACTAAGTAGTGTTATAGATATGCCGCTTTGTTGGCCTGTTGAGGTAAGCGCTCTTGAGGCGATGGCATTTTGTAGATACAAGAGCAAAAAAGAGTCAAAAAACTACACTTTGCCTAGTGAATCAGAGTATATGCTGATGTTAAAACACTCAAAACTAGCCGATGTACCAGATTTGCACAACTCTAGAGCAAATATAAACTTCTACCACTACTTTAGCTCATGCCCTATAAATGAGTTTGAACACAATGGGCTTTATGATGCTATAGGAAATGTTTGGCAGTGGAGTAGGAGCAATATCTTTGCTTATGATGGATTTAGAGTTCATGAGGCATACGATGATTTTACAACTCCAACTTTTGATGATAAACATGCACTTATACTTGGCTCATCTTGGGCTAGTAGTGGAAATCTTATAACCAAACACTCCCGCTATGCTTTTAGGAGACACTTTTGGCAATTTGCGGGGTTTAGGTATGTTCTAAGCTCAAATGAAACAGAGCCACAAAATGACTACTACGAGGAAGATGAGGCTATCAGCCACTACTGCGAGGCTCACTATGGAGATGAGTATTTTGGTGTAAAAAATCTATCTTGTGAGATGGCAAAACTAGCTATAAACTTCGCAGATGAGTCCAAAAAAGCACTAGATATTGGTTGTGCGGTTGGGAGAAGTAGTTTTGAACTTGCAAAGTATTTTGATGAGGTTGATGGGGTCGATTTTTCTGCTAGGCTTATAGGTGTTGGGACAAGACTTAAAGAGAGAGGCTTTTTGGCTTACTCTGTTACCATTGAGGGGGATATAAAAGAGCATAAAAAAGTAACACTAGATGAGCTAGAGTATGGTGAGCTAAAAGATAGAGTCAGTTTTTGGCAAGGTGATGCATGTAATCTTAAGCCACATCTAAACTCTTATGATTTGGTGATGGCGACTAATCTTATCGATAGGCTCTACAACCCTAAAGTGTTTTTAGAAGATATAAAAAACCGTCTAAATAGTGGCGGTATCTTGATTTTAGCCTCACCATATACTTGGCAAGAGAGTTCAACTAAAAAAGAGTTTTGGCTAGGTGGATTTGACTCAGTGCGGACACTAGATAGCCTAAAAGAGATACTTTTAGGGGAGTTTGAACTGCTACATGTGCAAGATCTTGAGTTTGTTATAAGAGAGAGTGCAAGGAAGTTTCAACACTCCATAAGTGAAGTGAGTGTTTGGAGAAAAGGGTAGGGATGAAAAAATATAGTTTTAAAACATCATCACCAAGAGAAGATAGCAATGCTGAAAAATACACAAAAAGGGAGCTACTTTTTAACACAAAAGATGTAACCCCTCTTTGGGTGGCCGATATGGACATAGATACACCAGATTTTGTACTAGATGCCATAAAAAAGCGGCTAGAACACCCTGTCATAGGTTATGAGGAGATGCCAAAAAAGGCATTTGAAGTACAGTGTGAGTGGATGAAAAAACACCACGGGGTTAGTTTTAGTGCAGAGGATATGCTCTATTCACACTCTGTGGTTGCTAGTATGAGTGTGGCTATAGAGGCTTTTTGTGAAGTTGGGCAAAAGGTTATAGTTCAAACTCCTGTATATCCGCAGTTTTTTAAGAGTGTAACTAAAAGTGGTAGGATGGTTTTGCAAAATAGCCTAAAACTACAAGATGATGGCACTTATACTTTTGATATAGAGGATCTTAAAAGCAAGATAGATAGTGATACTAAGCTACTTTTATTGTCTTCTCCGCACAATCCTGTTGGTAGAGTTTGGAGACAAGATGAGCTAGAGCAGATACTAGAGGTTTGTTTAGAGCATAATATAGTCGTTTTTAGCGATGAGATACACTCTGATTTGGTTTTTGCACCAAATAAACATATACCTTTTGCATCACTTAGCCCTAGTGCTAGAGATATAACCATAACTGCTATAGGTGTTGGAAAGAGTTTTAATATGGCAGGATTTGCCATAAGCAGTGTCGCTATAGCAAATAAAGACCTGATGGCCAGATATAAAAGAGTTTACGATTTTTGGCATTTTGCACAAGGCAATATTTTAAGCCACACCGCTTTTTATAGTGCATATAAATATGGCGATATTTGGCTAGATGAGCTAAAAGAGCATCTTCACTCAAACTACAAAAAGCTAGATGAGCTACTAAAAAACTATGATTTTATAAAGCTAACTCCGCTAGAGGGAACTTACCTTGCTTGGCTTGATTGTAGAGGTTTTGGACTAAGCGATAAAGAGCTAAGGGAGTTTTTTGTAAAAAAATGTGGTGTAGGGCTTAGTGCAGGGACTAGCTTCTCAAAAGAGGGAAGCGGGTTTATGAGGCTAAATTTTGCCATCTCATCTGATGCTATGGATGAGGTTTTGATTAAGTTAAAAAGAGGGTTAGATGAGCATAGACTGGGAAGGGTTTAAGTTTTATAAACAGTGGGCAAAAAAGGGTGATAATTTTGAGATGATGATAGGTTTTTTAAAGAGTGAGTGTAGCCTTGATACCCCAAAAGAGATATTTTTAAGTATGTGGGACGATGAAGTGACAAAACTTATGCTACAAAAAAGAGATATAAACTCACTAAGTGACATGGAGAGGTATCTCTATAGAGGTTTTAATGGAAGCAAATCTAAAGAGGATTGAGGCTTTTATAAAAAAACACCATGTGATGAGTCTAGCAACTTCTAGTGATGATGAGATAAGTGTTTGTAACCTTTTTTATGCCTATAAAAATAGCTCCTTTGTAGTCGCTAGTAGTTACGATACCACACATATAAAACATATACTAAAAAACAAAAAAGTAGCTGGAAGTATAGTTTTAGAGACAAAGATAGTAGGTAAAATCGAGGGTTTACAGTTTGTGGGTGAGGCTGATGTGCTTAGAGATGAGACCCTAAAAAAAGCCTATTTTAAGGCATTTGCTTATGCGATAGCACTAAAACCAACACTTTGGAAGATAAGAGTCGATAGTTTTAAACTAACCGACAATAAGCTAGGTTTTGGTAAGAAAATTATTTGGAAGAGAGTTTAGGTTTAAAAAGTGAACAAGGTGTTCCACTGCTTTGAAAAACCACCATCGATGGTATGATTTTTGACTTAAATCCATAAGCTTTGCACCCATGAGGTCTTGAGGCTTCCCATGTCACAAAATAGTACTCACACTTAAAACAGTTTACTCTTTTCATAATGCCATTATATGGTAAAATAACTTACTAAAATACTAAAGAAGAGATTATGAAACTAAAAACTATGTTTGAGCTTCAAGATAAGCTAAATAGTGCCACAAATGGTGAAGATTGGGTTAGCGGAGTTACTAAAAATGGCAAGAGTATAGACTGGAAACGGTGTATCTATATGGAGTGTGCTGAGGTTGTAGATAGTTTTGCATGGAAACATTGGAAAAGCATAGATGCAAAAGTAGATTATGATAACATCAAGATAGAGATAGTCGATATTTGGCACTTTGTGATGAGTTTAGCGATAGAGCAGAGTAAAAAACCACTAGATGAATTGGTGAGTGATTTTGCTAAACTTAGCGGGTTTGAAGCCATCAAATCCCCTAAAACTTCATTTGCAAAAGATGAGCAGATACTCAGTAGTGTTGAGTCTATAATGTTTAGAGTTTTAGATAAAAATAGTTTTGATATTTTGGCTTTAGGTGAAGAGTTTTTTGAGCTAGTTAGCTTAGGTGGGCTAAACCTAGATGAGCTATATAAACTATATATAGGTAAAAATATCTTAAATAGTTTTCGCCAAGATCATGGCTATAAAGATGGCTCTTATAAAAAACTATGGAGCGGCGAAGAGGACAATGTTGTTATGAAGAGGGTTTTAGATACAAACCCTTCTTTTGCACCAGATGAGCTTTATAGTGAGCTAAAAAGGCTATATACTAACTAATGGTACTAGATATAAAAGAGCTTAGTTTTGGTTATAGTAAAAAACATCTGCTATATGATGGCTTTAGTTTAACTCTAAAAAAAGGTGAGATTAAAGCTATAGTGGGCGAGAGTGGGGCGGGGAAAAGTACACTTTTTGAGCTTATTTTGGGTAATATTAAGCCACTTAGCGGAGAGATAAAAACAGTAGATGCTACACAAGTTTTTCAAGACCCATACAGCTCATTTCACCCAAGCTATAGTGTGCTAAATCAGATAGGAGATGTGGCAAAACTAGATAAGATAAAAGAGTTTTTACCATCACTCGCACTAGATGAGGAGTTGCTTTTAAAGTTACCCCACGAACTCTCAGGTGGACAGCTTCAGAGATGCTCCATATTAAGAGCCATGCTTATGGATAGAGAGCTACTTTTGCTAGATGAGCCAACTTCAGCACTAGATAATGTCGTGCAGCTTGAGGTTATGAAGATGTTGCTTAAATACTCAAGTACTAAAGGTATGCTTTTGATAACTCACGATGAAGATTTAGCCAAATGGTGTGCCGATGAGATTGTTAGGATTTGATAAGTTTTAGCAGATAATACCCTAGTGCCGCCATAGATATGGAGCCAAAAGTATTTAGAGTTATGTTTAAAAAAGCATAAAAGATTTGACCCCCACTAAGAAGCAAAAAACTCTCCATAGCAAATGTAGAAAAAGTTGTTAGCCCACCTAAAAACCCCGTTGTTAAAAATGACTTTAGATGGACATTGAGTGAAGTGTATGTAAAAAAAGCTATCAAAACTCCTATGATAAAACTACCGATAAGATTTACACTAAGAGTGCCAAAAGGGAGTGTATGTGGGAGTTTTTGTGAAACTAAAGAGTTTAGGTAGAGCCTAAGCACAGCCCCTAAAAAACCACCACTACCTACCGCTAGTATTGTTTGATAGCTCATCATCATACACTTTTTGCATTTTTGTTTGAAGGTTTTTTAGCCACTCTTTATCACTCTTATCTGCTACAAAAGAGTCTAAAAATATCGCTTTTATAGTCCCAGGTTTGTATATAAACTTTTTGGTATTAAAGTGTGATGCGGTATCTATAAGAACTACAGGTTGAACCCTAAGTGAGTAGGTATCTGCTAGTAGTTTTGCACCGAGTTTAAATGGTAAC
>JBAYYR010000074.1:0-6187 GCA_041672945.1 Sulfurimonas sp.
CACGCGATTCAACACTCCCGCTAAATGGACGGAACTCTAAAAATGAGTGGTTCATGACACCCTCACCTTTTGTATCTGTTAAAAATTGTCCACGAAAACCTATCAAAGCTCTTGCTGGTATCTCAAACTCTATCCTTTGATAACCTTGCCCCATCGGCACCATCGCTTTCATCTCAGCTTTTCTTTTACCAAGTTTTTCTATAACAGAACCACTTAGCTCTTCAGGAACATCGATAACTAGATGCTCAAATGGTTCACACTTAACACCCTCTATCTCTTTAACTATAACCTCAGGACGACCTATACCAAACTCAAAATTTTCTCTTCTCATATTTTCAGCTAGTATGGTTATTTGAAGCTCACCTCTGCCGCTAACTTTAAACTTACCCTCACCGATAGTCTCAAGTCTCATAGCAACATTTGTTTGCATCTCAGACTCAAGTCTCTCACGAAGTTTGTTTGATGTAACATGTTTACCCTCAGTTCCTGCTAGTGGTGAATCATTTACCGAAAAAACAACCGTTAGTGTCGGCTCTTCTATATGCATAGGATCCAGTGGTGTAGGGTTGGCTGGATCACATATACTATCACCAACATCGATAGTCTCAAGACCTGCAAAAGCGACAATATCACCCGCCTCAGCCTCTTGTATCTCCATACGGTTTAGCCCGTGAAAACCTATAAGTTTAGATATACGACCCTTTATCATCTCTCCACCCGCTTTAGCTAAGAGGACATTGTCACCTTTTTTGATAACACCATTAAATATCCTAGCGATACCTATCTTACCTACATAGTTATCATAATCTAGTGTAAAAACTTGCGCTTGAGTTGTGTTTTCTCTATCGCCCTCTGGCTCAGGGATAGCACTTAGTATTGTCTCAAATATACACTCAAAGTTGCCATCTGGTTCAGATAGATCAAGTTTAGCTATACCATCTCTAGCAGCTGCATAGATGATAGGAAAGTCTAACTGATCCTCAGTTGCATTCATATCTACAAATAGGTCAAACACCTCATCTACAACTCTCTCTGGCTCTGCCGCTGGTTTATCGATCTTATTTACAACAACTATAGGTTTTTTACCAAGTGCTAACATCTTTTTAACAACAAACTTAGTTTGAGGCATAACACCCTCATAAGCATCAACCACAACAAGGACACCATCAACCATCTTAAGCACCCGCTCAACCTCTCCACCAAAATCGGCGTGACCTGGAGTATCTATGATATTTATCTTATGGTCTTTATAGCGAATAGCTGTATTTTTAGAGAGGATAGTTATACCTCTCTCTTTTTCGATAGCATTGTTATCCATAACTCTATCGTCATGGTGTTCGTGAGAGGCAAATGTCCCTGATTGCTTGAGTAGTCCATCTACCATTGTTGTTTTTCCGTGATCAACGTGGGCAATAACTGCGATATTTCTGATTTTTTGCACTGTGGCATCCTTAAAGTTTAAAGTGTGGTAAAATTGGGGAAAATTTTTGCAATTATATCGAAAAAAAATTATAGAAAATTAAAATGATAAACTACCCAAAGCAACTCGATACGATTTTTAACAAACTTTTAGCTCATAGTATCACCCCGATTATTGTGGGCGGATATGTACGAAACTCTCTACTTAAGATAGACTCAAAAGATATAGATGTTGAACTTTATGGGATAGATGAGCTTAAAGACTTAGCAAACTTGCTAAAACCTTTTGGCACTATAAACCTAGTTGGAGAGAGTTTTGGAGTAGCAAAACTAAACTTTACTGAATTTGAGATAGACTTCTCACTCCCTAGAGTTGAGAGAAAAATCTCAAAAGGTCACAAAGGTTTTGAGGTTACCTCTGATGCTACACTTGATTTTAAAACTGCTGCTTCAAGGAGGGATTTTACTATAAATGCGATAGGTTTTGATGTCAAAACAAAAACGATTTTAGATCCATTTGATGGCATGAAAGATTTGATGAGTAAAACTCTAAAAGAGGTAGATCAAAATAGTTTTATAGAGGATCCACTTAGAGTCTTAAGAGCTGTTAGATTTTGTGCTATCTATAACCTTAAGATGAGTGCTTCGCTGCTAAGCCTATGCAAAGATATGGTAAGAAATGGAGCTTTAGAGGAACTAGCCAAAGAGAGGATTTTTGAGGAGTATAAAAAGATAGTCTTAAACTCTCAAAAACCATCTACCGCTTTTGGGCTTTTAAAGAGTATGAACTGCACTATATTTGGAGAAAATTTTACTAACATAGATAACATAGCTTCTATAACAGAGTCTAAAACAAAGTTAGCGATATCTCTAGCACTTATCTGCTATAACTCCGATAATACCGAGGTTTTATACAGACTAACAAACAACAAACAACTCATAACATCTGTTTTAAAACTCTTAGAGTTTGTTAGTGGTGTAAAAAGTTTTATGAGTGATTATGAGATATACAAATTAGCTTCAAAAGCTACTCTAAAAGAGCTATTATATTTTGCAAAAACTATAAAGGTTTTAACACTTAGTGAGTTTGATAGACTCTATAAAAAAGTATCTAATCTAGGAGTACTAAGCAAAGCTCTTGCACCACTTTTGGGTGGAGATGAGCTTATAAAACTAGGGCTTAGCCCATCAAAAGAGTTCTCAAATATCTTAAGTGCTGTTTATGAACTTCAGATGAGAGGTGAGCTAAAAACTCACCAAGAGGCTATAGAGTGGGTAAAATCTACTCTTTAAATGCTAGAGTAAACTCTATATCAACTTGTGAGTAAGATTTACCCTCATGAAAACCTTCACACTTCTTAGCAAAAGCTAAAAATGGGTTTTGAAGATCAAAATCTAGTATATTTATACTACCCTTAGCAACTACACTTCCATCTGCTTTATCGTAACTCATGATGATATTTTTACTTACACTATTCATGGTGATTTTAGCAACTAAGCTATTGTCATTCTCATCTACCGATAAAACTTCAGCTTTTATAGACTTAGCACTCTCTTGTGCAAAAAGTGTAGTTATGATATTTTCATTTCTACCTTTGTCGTTTGACTCAAGCGAAGCTGTATCTATACTAACCACTGCACTTTTTAAAAACTCACTAAAACTATCTGATGGTTTTGAGCTAGATTTTACATCTAAAAAAGTTCCAGAAACTCCAACCTTTTCAGCTAATTTAAACCCTGTCCATTTTAGTGATATATCACCTTTTTGCTCATAAGCACTCAAAGATGAGGCTAGTACAAATGCACCAAATAGTGCTAGTATCTTACTTTTCACATCGACTCCTGTCTAAAAATTTTAGTGATTTTACTATATTTTAGACAATATTGCGACAAAGTTATAGTATTCTAATCATAAACTCTTAACTTAATTTTAGGTATCATAAAAACAAAAATCTAGGATAAAAATATGAGTCTAAAAGATGAAGCTCTTAACTACCATAAACACCCAAAAGCTGGAAAATTAGGGGTTGAGATAACAGTAGATTTGCTAAGCCAAAAAGATCTCTCACTAGCCTATACACCTGGTGTTGGCGATGTTTGTTTGGAGATAGCAAAAAACCCAAACGATGCTTATATCTACACTGCAAAATCAAACTTAGTAGCAGTTATTACAAATGGGACTGCGGTTTTAGGTCTAGGAGATATCGGTCCACTCGCCTCAAAACCTGTTATGGAAGGCAAAGCTGTGCTTTTTAAAAAGTTTGCAGATATCGACTCATTTGATATAGAGATAGACGATAAGAGTGTAGATGGTTTTTGTGAAGTAGTAGAGAAAATCGCTGGTACTTTTGGTGCAATAAATCTTGAAGATATAAAAGCTCCAGAGTGTTTTGAGATAGAACAAAGGCTTATAAAAACCCTAAATATCCCCATCATGCACGATGATCAACACGGAACTGCGATAGTAACTTCAGCTGCTATGTTAAATGCTTGTGAGCTTATAGGTAAAAATCCACAAGATTTAAAAGTAGTTGTTGTTGGTGCTGGGGCAGCTGCTATTAGTTGTGCTAACATATATAAAGAGTTTGGGGTAAAAAACATAATAGTTCTTGACTCAAAGGGTGTCATAACTCACAAAAGAGAAGATATAAACAAGTATAAAAAAACCCTTGCTATAGATGAGCAGATGAGTATAGAAGAGGCTTTTAGTGGTGCTGATATGGTGCTAGGTCTCTCAGGAGCGGGTAAAATAAAACCAGAGTGGATAGAGCTTATGTGTGATGAGCCGATAATCTTTGCACTTGCAAACCCAACCCCAGAGATTATGCCCGAGGTGGTACAAGAGTTAAAACCAAAAGCTATCATAGCAACAGGTAGAAGCGATTATCCAAATCAAGTAAATAATGCTCTAGCTTTTCCGTATATATTTCGCGGGGCATTAGATGCTAGAGCTAAAGTTATAAATACTAAAATGAAAAAAGCAGCCGCCATAGCACTTGCTAAGATGGCAAAAGAGCCTATGCCTCTTGATGTTCAAAAAGCATACAACCTAAAAGAGCCACTTATTTTTAGCAAAGAGTATATACTCCCAAAACCGCTAAATCCTAGACTTTTAGAAGTGATAAGCAGTGCAGTTAGAGATGCTGCTATAAAAAGTGGTGCAACTAATTAATACACCTTATCATAAGCGGCTTTTTAGTTAGAGTCGCTTTTGGTTGAGATATAAAAAACCCTTGTGCATAGTCGATATCCATCGCACTTACTGTATCAAAAATCCTCTCATTTGAGATAAACTCTGCTATAAGCTCTATCCCTCTTTTTTTGGCAAAAGTGACTATAGTTGAGACGATATCGTTTGAGCCTTGATCTATATCTATATGTTTTATAAGTGAGCCATCTATCTTTAAAAAGTCTGGATTTAGCTTGATGATATACTCAAAGTTAGAGTAGCCCGAACCAAAATCATCTATAGCTATCTTACACCCAAAATCTCTAACTTTCTGCATAAACTCATCTATCTCTTCGAAGTTTTCTATACCTTCTGATTCTACTATCTCAAGTACAACACCGCCAACTCGCGGTTTTTGTAGTAAATCAAAAAGTAGATCGGTAGTCTCTTGATTTTTAATATCATCTATGCTGATATTTATAGAAAAATCATACGGCTCACTAAAAATCTTTTCAAATGTCTTCTCTAACATTATAGCACTTAGCTCTGGGTAGAGTTTTGCTTTTTTAGCGATATCTAAAAAGAAAAACGGGCTATATACTTCACCATTTTCAACAACTCTTATAAGGGACTCATACTTCTCTATCTTGCCTGTCCTTAGGTTATAGATAGGCTGAAAAAATGGCACTATACCACCCTCTTTTATAGCCTTTCTAAGCATAGATATCCATCTGATATTATCATCATACTTTTTAGTAAAATCTATATCTTTTGTATAACTAACAAACTTTAGCTTATTGATTCTAGCAAAGCTCATCGCCATATTTGCGGTACTTAAGAGCCTATCTGTAGGCTCATCTGAAGTCGCTATAGATATCTGTACAGGTACTGAATAACCCGAAAGTTCACACTCACTGCCCAAAATACCCGCTTGAAAACTTTGAAGTTTTTGCTGAAACATATCATAATTTCCACTAGAACAAAGCACTCCAAACTCATCGGCATGGATATGATAAACCCCTATATGCTCTGAGCATAGTTGCTCTTGGAGTCTTTTTGAGAGTTTTTTGATAACCTCATCCCCAAAACTATAGCCGTAGTTGTTGTTTATAACTTTAAACTCATCTATATTTACAATCGCTAAAAAGAGATCTTGCCTAGAGTAGATATCTTTCATAAGTGCATAAAGATTTGGCAAAGAGGTCATAGCAGAGGTAAATGCCATCGCTTGAATATGCTGTTGCTGGGCAATAAACTCACTCTGATCGTATCTTATAGCAACATACTCTACTATATTTTCATGTTCATCTAATATGGGAGATATTGTCGCTTGGACATAATAATCACTCCCATCTTTTGCCTGATTTTTGATCATCCCTTGCCAGATTTTTTTACTCTGTATGGTTTGCCACATATCTTTAAATGTCTCTTTTGGAGTATCTGGATGTCTTATAATATTGTGGGGTTTACCTATAAGCTCACTCTCGCTAAAGCCTGTGATAGCGACTGCTTTTTCATTTGCATAAGTTATGTTGCCATCTAAATCACTAGCTGTTAGTATATAACTAGCATCTAGTGCATCAAAGTAAGATTTAAATC
>JBAYYR010000075.1:0-6184 GCA_041672945.1 Sulfurimonas sp.
CGCACCACAAAGTTTGCTAGAGTATCTAGTGCTACATTTTTAGAAACAAGTGTACCTATATCATCAGAGCAGAATCGCCACCTATTGCTACTTGAAGATGTTTTAGTGTATATCACCTCGGCACTCTTTACATCAACCATCTTTATACTCGCACTCACTATCGCCTCTCTAGCGGTACATGAGACACTATATGTACTAACTGATTTGCACTTTTTATCTAAACATTTGTATCTATTTTCATAGTATCTTGTATCGCTTACATCTGCGGTGTTTACATCTCCACTTATAAAAGCTCTAGCACCTGAAATATTGCCAACACTAAGCATCTCATTTTGGTTTAAAAGTCCACTCGCTTGAAGCCTTTGCTCTTTTAAAACCTCATCTATCTCTTTTCTACTTATAAGCTCAAAATAGCTCTTGCCATCTATCTTTTGTGATGCTAAAAATGCCTCTATCTTGTTTGATAAGCCTATCTTATCACCACTAAAACTCATAACACTTATCTTACTACCAGCACCTAACTCTTTAACTTTTGATGGCTCCATAGCTTTTATCTGCACCTGAGTGGCACATCCACTTAGAAAGAGAGTAAAAATAAAAACCGCATAATAAATCAAAAACTACCCTACTTCTATTTATATTTTATATATTTTACCCAAAATACTTGACAATAAAAAATACTTTGGCTAAAATTTCACCCTCTTAAGAAAATGTCTTGTTAGCTCAGTTGGTAGAGCATCTCACTTTTAATGAGGTGGTCGATGGTTCGAATCCATCACAGGACACCATTTGGCTCCATCGTCTAGCGGTTAGGATCCCAGGTTTTCATCCTGGTTACCGGAGTTCGAGTCTCCGTGGAGTCACCACTTTTAAAACCTCATCTTTACTAAAATCCCCACTTAGTGGCTTTGTTAAAAACGACTCATCTTTGCTTGATACTAAAAAGAGTGTTGGAAAATCATATGTATAAAAAAGTTCAACTGGATAGCTATATCTATCTTCATAAAAAGCTACAACACTAACAAATCTATCATTTACTAGTTTTACTACCTCTTCATCGCCAAACACTTTGTTAAACACCTCTTTACTATCATCTTTTTTTAAAAGCAAAAAGAGTATATCTTTATTTAACTCTTTAGCCATAAATAAAGCCTCATCAAAACCGTGTTGCCATCTTATGTGTTCTGCATTTAAAGTGGCGATAAGCAGAGTAAGTGCTAGTAAAAGTCTCATCTAAACTCTTTTTTTATATTTAAAAGCTCTAAAACAGGCGGATTTGGTAACATTGGGTAGAGTTTTTGAGTAGCACTACTCACCCAC
Source organism: Sulfurimonas sp. (assembly GCA_041672945.1). Lineage (GTDB taxonomy): Bacteria > Campylobacterota > Campylobacteria > Campylobacterales > Sulfurimonadaceae > JBAYBZ01. The sequence continues at coordinate 1,321 of JBAYYR010000075.1, forward strand.
TGAGGGTATATCCTAAAGTTTAGTTTCACCTCAACCTCTATAGGGTAATCTATATCTTTTGGTAAAACAAAACTCTCAACTCTGCTCTTTTTAGCAGGAATTCTTGTATCTTCAAGCAAGACTTTATATCGCCAAAACTTTAGCCCTACTGGTGTATGATCCTCATCACCAAAAACTTTTCTAAAAAGCCTACTCCCCTCTTCTATCTCGCCATTTTCGTCTAAATGTCCGCTATGAAAAACTAAAGCTCCATTTTTATCTTTTACATTTACCTCTAGCCAAAGCTCCCTAAAATCAGCAACTCCCGTTGGTAAATGATGTCCTGCTCCACTATTTAGCACCTCTACATCTAACCTTGAGTCATCTAGTTTAAGACTCATAGTGGCTGAACTTTTTAACATCTCTATGGTTTGATCTTCATGCTCTTTACTTCTAAGTGAGCTTAAAAAATGGTTTGAACCTGTAAAAAAGTGTGTTTTAACATCGCTTTTTTTAACTCCACCATCGGTTGAGTAGCCCTCAAATGGGACTATTTTGCCATCTTTTAAGTAGCTCATATGGCAATCTATACAACTTTTATGTTTAGTTTTATCATCTGGATTATTGTATGGTGATTTGCTCCACTCCTCATAAGTTGAGACTATCTTAATGCCATTTTTTGGGTGTTGCTCATCGTGACAACTTGCACAATACTTACTATCTTTATAAAAATCTTTTGAGTAGCTATCTTTATGAGTTTTAGGATTTGCATTTATAAACCTTGAACTAAGCCATGAAGCTATAGTAAAACGGCTATCTTCAAAGAGATACCTATCTCTATCTAGCTCAACATGATAAGAGCCATTTCCCCGCTCATCTACCTCGCCTATCTGATGACATAGTGTACAACTTACACCCTCTTCTAGCCTAAAATCTTGATGTTTTAGATAGTCATCTCTAAGTTGATGTGACTCGCTATCAAACATCTCAGCAGCAACCTCATTTTGCTCCATAAAGTGGGTTTTTTATGCCCATTTGCTAGAGCCGATGGGTTGTGGCAACTCATGCACCATGCTCTAAACTCCTCCCCCTCATCTTCACCCGCTAGTGTCTCTAAAAGCATATAGTAAGGGTTAGATGAGACCATATGTCTGTGGTTTGACTTTGCCCACTGATCAAAGATCTCACTATGGCACTCTTTACATCTAGATGAGTTTGCCAAATCCTCACTATGAAACTCTCTACTTATAGTTAAGTTTGAGAGTTTGCTCACCTCTAGCGCATAGTTTTTTTGTGGTAAAAAAAGTAATACTGCTAGTGCTAGAAGTGCCTTTTTTTGTTTTTGGATTTTACCGTGTAAAAATAGCAATATAATGACCATAAATGAGCCAAAAAGATGAGCATAATAGCTAATCTCATCTACTATCTCACCACCTCTATGACCCACTAAAAACAAGTAAATTCCGCTAGTTATAACTACAAAAAAACTAAATGCCAAAAGCCACCCATCGTTTGATTTTACTTTTTTTACAACATAAAATCTTCTTATATGTTTATATATAAATGGGTACATAAACAAAACAAAAGCTAAACTAGAGAAGATTATGTGAAGTGGCTGTATAACTCTAAAATAGTCCCAACTAAGCTCAAAAATATCGAGCAAAATAACACCTGAGATAAATGCCAAAATAGTAAAAATCTTAAAAAATAACCTATTCATAATCATACTCCACAAGCTCCCCCTCTAGAGTTCGTAAAAATGCGACTATATCATCTATCTGCTCATCTCTTAGAGCGCGACCTATCTGGTGCCTTGCCATAATATCTACCGCTTCTCTTATGCGAGGGATAGCACCATTGTGAAAATAGGGGCTAGTTTTTGTAACATTTCTAAGTGATGGAACCCTAAAGTGGTAGTTTGAGTCTTTACCGACAAAATCACCTTGATTTTTAAAAGGAAATCTACTATCAAGCTCACTCATCTGTTTTACAAGCGACTCATTTACCCTAAGCTCATAAAAACCTACAAAGTCTCTAAGTGGAAATCTCTGTATAGCTTTAGCCCCAAAACTAGAACTCTGATGACACCCTTTGCACCCAAAGTGCATAAAATCGGTAAGTCCCCTTTTAGCAGCTTCACTTATCGCACTATCATCACCCTCTATAAATCTATCAAAATCGCCTCTACTAACTAGTGTTTTTACATAAACCTCTATAGCATCAGCGGCACTTTTAGCATTAGGAGTAAGTGAAGCTTTTTCAAACTCATCTTTATATGTAAGTAGTTTTAAGTTAAGCTCATCTTCACCTAAAGCCATTTTGTGTTTTGCAAAAAAGCTATCCATCGCCTCATCTGATATACTCTCAACCTCACCGCTCCATGTGTAGTATTTGTAAAAGCCACTATTTATAACACTCTGAACATTTAAAAGATGGGGGTGAGCTACCCCGCCATCACCTACACTAAAAGTTAATCTATCTGCTCCACTTTGATCATTTTGATGACATGCTAAGCAGTTATTTGGAGCCTCTTCAAGCAGACTTTGTTCTAAAACTTTATGGTTTTTATCGGGGTTAAATGGGTGACAAGTGGCACAACTTGTTTTACCTGAATGGGAGAGATTTGTATCAAAAAAGAGTTTTTTACCTAAGAGTATCTTCTCTTTACTCATCGGATTTGCGGGGTTATCTATAAGTTTTTTTAGTTCATTAAAACTCTTTGGCATAGATAGAAGCTTAGACTCTATGGCCCTCTGCCTTAGAGTGTTATCGTCTAACTCTTTGGCAAACCTATCGTGAGTAAAATAAGCAACCGACCAAAGAGTAACAACTACCGCTATAGCTATATATAAAGCTCTTAGTAGTAGTTGTTTTGTTTGCATTTTTATGTCCTATAATCGGCATTTATCTTGACATACTCGTGACCTAAATCACACCCATAAGCCTTAAAGCTACCATCACCTATACCAAGATCACAAGAGATAGTAAACTTTTTATGTTGCATAACAATAGCACATTTTCTCTCCATCTCGCTATCAAAAAAGACCTCACCTTTATCGTAAACACAGTGGTTATCAAAAGAGATTTTTAATCTATCTTCATAAGCTTCAGCCCCACTTGCTCCAACAGTTGAGGCTATGCGTCCCCAGTTTGGATCTTCACCAAAAAGAGCTGTTTTAACTAAAAGTGAATCGCTTAGTGCTTTAGCGACTATCTCTGCTTCTTTATCGTTTTTTGCACCGCTAACCTTATAGGTAACTAGTTTTGTAGCACCCTCACCATCTCTTACCATCTCAAGGGCTAAAAAGTGCATAACTTTAAAAAGTGCCTCTTTAAAAGCATCTCTATCAAAGTTTCCACTTTTACCATTTGCTAAAACTAAAACTGTATCGTTAGTAGAGGTGTCACCATCGACACTTATGGCATTAAAAGTTGTTTTTACCACCTCATCTAAAATCTCTTGAAGCTCATCTTTAGTAGCTTTTGCATCGGTTGTTATAAAACAAAGCATCGTAGCCATAGCAGGATCTATCATACCAGCCCCTTTTGCTATAGCCCCTATGTTAAAATGACTCCCATCGCTAAGCTCAACTCTAAAAGATATCTCTTTAGCAAAACTATCTGTTGTCATGATGGCTTTTGAAGCCGATTTTGAGTCTTTTTTAGTTAAATCAAATAGCTTAGTCGCCTCTATGATTTTATCTTTTGGGAGTCTTACACCTATAACTCCAGTTGAACTCATGATAGGGTTTGTCGCCTCTTTTGGAAGATGAGATAGCACCTCTTTTATATCCTCTAGCCCTTTTGTGCCTGTCATGGCATTTGCATTTTTAGAGTTTATAAGTACAAAGTTGCTCTTAAAATCCCCCATAGCCCTAAAGTGCCTAATAGGAGCCGCTGCCATCTTGTTTGTTGTAAAAACAGATGCAACCTCACAAAGCTCATCACTATATATAAAAGCTACATCTAGTGCATTATCTTTTTTAAGTCCACCATGAACTCCACTTGCAAAAAAACCACTACTAAGGCAAACACCGCCCTCAACTAAAACTAAATTATGCAAACATCAACTCCCTAGGTTTTTCTCTTTTTTTGATCAAATCTTTTGTATCTTGTATATCTTTTTGGGTACCAATAACAAGCAACTTACACTCACTAGTTATAAGAGTATCCCCTTTTGGCATCCCCATAAATCTACCCTCTTTTTTTGTAATCCCAACAACGGAAGTATTTGTGATATCTCTTATGTGGGTCTCACGAAGTTTTTTAAGCACAACCCAGCTATATTTTGGAACTTCTATCTCTTCCATAGTAAAAGGGTTATCGCTCTTATATAAAAACTCCTCAAGTAGGTTTTGCATATCGGGTCTAGCAGCCATTGCACTAACTCTTTGAGCTGTTAGCCTTGTTGGAGCTACCACAGTATCGGCTCCTAGTTTTTTAAGCTTATCTATATCACTTACACTCTCAGCAGATGAGATGATATAGTAAGGCTCAGGGAGTCCTTGTTCTTTTTCAAAAAGTCTAATAGTTGCTATAAGAGCTATATTATCACTCATAGAACTAGATAGTGTTATAAGCCCTTTTGCTGAAGATAAATGAGCTTTTAGCATAGCTATCTCAGAGTGTGGTTCTGCATGGAGATAGTGTTTATAGTTGTATTTTTTTGCCCACTCGTGTATCTCTTCTCGTGGGTCTATAACTATAAATGGTATATGGTTTTTCCTAAGCTCTTTTGTAACTTCAAGTGTGTAGTCATTGTGATAACATAGCACAAAATGTTTTCTTAGTCTTGCTATAGTATATAGCATCCTTCTCTCCCTTAGTATGCTTTTTAGCTCACCCCGCTTTATAACATCGACAACTATACCTAAAGCAAATGTAA
>JBAYYR010000076.1:0-6179 GCA_041672945.1 Sulfurimonas sp.
ACATAAGCGACTCTACATCTTTTTTCATCGATACTATATCGGCTCTTGGTTTTACTTCTCCGCTAAACTCTTTTATAGTTGAGCCACTATCTATAGATATATCGTTTTTAAGTGTCAAATACTCTAAAGAGTGGGTGATTTTTATAAGCTCTAGCTCTATCTCATGCTTTGAGAGTATCGCATTTTTAACCCTTGAGTCTATCTTATCTAGCTCATCTTTAGTTGCACTTCCAACCTCATAGAAGTTTTTTAGCCTATCTAGCTCCGCTTCTAGTTGGTTTATCTGTGCCTCGGTCGCCTCTTTATCTGAGAGTAGCGATAGATAGTTAAAGTAGTCTTTTGTGATATCTAATGATAGTTCATTTTTGGCAGACTCTAGTGAGCTTTTAGATGAGTCTATCTTTAAAGCTCTTTGGGAGTATAAATCTCCCCTTTTTCCACCATCATAAAGGGTGTACTTAAAACTAGCAGCTCCTCTTATGGTGTCTCTTGATACTGCGGGTGACTCTTTTGAAGCATGAGCATAAGAGGCGTCTATATCTAAAGTAGGAAGATATGAGCTTTTTATGCTTTCATATGAACTTTGTGCCGACTCAACAGTGTGTTTTGATGAGTCGATAAGCCTGTTGTTATGAGATAGCTCGACTAGCTCTTGTAGTGTGTATGCATGTAAAAAGAGCGGTACAAAACTAAGAAAAACGATTTTTCTCACATTTAACCTTTATATGTTGGATTATGGAAAGTGTCGCATATTACCACATTAACTCTTAAATATATCTTGCTAGAAAGATATATTTTTAGATATAATGCTACATATAAATTAACAAAACAGACACGAAAAACAATGAAAACAAACAAGCTAGATAAAACACTTATAGATAACTTTTATAACAAAATCCAAACAAAAGAGTTTGATGAGATTTTTGCCATCTCCTACCCTATAGCTATCATCCAAAAGGTGATATTTTCCCGTGGTGAAACTTTTTTAAAAGAGAACTATGGACTTTTAAACTCTGAAGTTGATGTCCTCTCACTCCTATACACAAACAACAAAGCCCTAACCCCTACTCAGCTTTATGATCTTACTATATTTTCATCTGGTGGTATGACAAAAGTGTTAAAAAGATTAGAAGATAGAGGTCTTATACATAGAGAGGCAAAACAAAATGACAAGCGGTGTGTTTTAGTATCTTTAAGTCAAAAAGGTAAAGAGCTAGTTAAAACCTCTCTTGATGCGGTCTCAAAAGAGTGCTATAGCTACTTTAAGGCTCTAAAAAAAGATGAGCAAAAAACTCTAGCTACACTTTTGAAAAAAGTTTTAGATTCACTCTAGCTATCAAAATCTAAATAGCTATTTTTTAACTGAGACCTCTTTGTTAAGATCTTTAAGTTCTCAGAGATATCCTCTGAGTGTTCCATCTCAAACCTATGAACCATATCTTCAACTTTTGCCGATATCTTTTGTACCATAAAATCTACCTCATTTTTGATAGTAGATATATGTTGTTCATTTGAACTCTCAAGCTCTTTTGCCAAGCTATGTAGTGAAGCTTGAGATTTTATATACTCACTTTTTATCTTCTCTAGCTCATCTAGCACCTCGCTAAACCTACCCATAAGTGAGTGGATACCCTGCCCTTGTGTCTCTATCTCTGTCATTTTTTTAGAAGATAGCACCATTTGTCTCATTATAACTTCACTATTTTGTTTTATATTATCTAGTCTGCTTCCACTCTCATATAGCTTTGTATCTATGCTACTTGCATTTACTATAGTGTGATTTAGTTGTTTTTCAAAAGCTTCAGCTACTGCATTTAGCTCTTTTTTTGTGTGAGAGATGATAGCTGTTGATATAGATGAAGCTAGTGTGCTTATGGAGTTTATATTTTGTTTTAGCTCATCCACATCATCTTTTATATCTACCCTACTCTCTAAAGATTTTTGAAGCATAGCTTTAGTCTTAGCATAATGCTCATCTGCTTGTGATTTTAAAAGCTCCATATGTTTATGGAGTGCCTCATCTGAGCTTGAGAGTTCTTGTTTTGTAAAATCTTTTACAAGTTTTACTATCTCTTTATACCACGATGAAGCGAGTTCAAATCTCTCTAAGATTTTAGCTTGGTTTTGTTGTACACCCTCAAGGGCTTTTTGATCAAACTTAAACATATCTATCGATATATCTTGAGTCGATTTTTCATTATTTTGTGAGAGTATAAGTTTATCTTGGATCGAATCTATCTCATCTTTTAGCCTAAAGAGCATACTCTCTAGCACTTTATAAGACTCTTTAGTGCTTAGTAGAAGCTCATTTTGTTTGGTTTGTTGCAAGATATTTATAACGCTATATAAAACTATCCCCGATATTACACTAATAAGGCTCTCTTGAGATGTTAATAGAAGATTTTCATCATCACTACTTAGTATAAAGTGTAAAAGTGCAAAAACTATACCAACACTAAGTATGATAGGTGCATAGTTTACTTTGTTTGAGTCTTTGAGTATCGATACTTGTCTTAGAAAAAGTAGCACCATAATAACAATAGCAACAATAATCTCAAAACTCATACTAGTTCCTATATCGATATTATAAGAACAATTATACTATAATTTTATTATGCAAGATAATTTTACTATAGTTCCCATCCCTGTTTTAAGCGATAAAAAGTGCAAGTTTTATGCACTAGTTTTGTCTATATTTTTACAGTTTGGCATATATATTGTTATGTTTTTGGCGGTGTTTTACTACGGCTTTGTGATAGGTTTTTTTACAACTATTTTAGCTTTTATCATCATAGGCATTATCCGCTCAAAACTAAGAAATAGTTCTATCCCACTAGCACAAAGAGAGTATCCATATAATGACAAAGCCATAGCAACTTGGTTTGTATCAAAGGAGTTTTGTTTTGGCACTGATTGATCTACTTGGCATCTCAAAACACTACGAGGCTCAAGTTATACTTGAAAATGTAAACTTTCACATAGATGAGGGTGAGAGAGTTGTTATTATAGGTAAAAATGGTAGTGGTAAATCTACCCTTATGAAGATAATAGATGGCTCACTTGAAGCAGATAGCGGTGAGCGGATAACTAGACAAAATCTTGAGATAAAAATGTTATCTCAAAGACCACAATTTGCCGATGGACTAAGTGTAAGAGAGGCTATTGAGAGTTCACTAGTTGAGCTAAATAGTGCAAAAGCTAGATACGATGAGATAAGTCTGCTTCTAGCTGATGAGTTTGAAAACAAAGCACTCTTAAATGAGCAAGATGAGCTAAGCAAATATATAGAACACCACAATGCTTGGAACTTAGATGATAAAATCGACCGAATTATAGAGCATTTTAAACTCAAAGAGTACGAAGATAAGCCTTTTATGCTTCTAAGTGGAGGGGAGCAAAGAAGAGTCGCTCTTGCTTCACTTTTGCTTCAAAAACCAGATGTTCTTTTACTAGATGAGCCGACAAACCACTTAGATGTTTATATGGTTGAGTTTTTAGAAGATCTACTTTTAAAAGAGAAATTTACTCTAGTTTTTATATCTCACGATAGATACTTTATAGATAAAATCGCAACTAGAAGTATAGAGGTAGAAGATGGGAGTTTAAGGGAGTATAGAGGTGGTTATAGCTCCTACTTGACTCAAAAAGAGGAGTATTTGCGAACTCTTCAAAAACAGCACGAAAACCTACTAGATCTACTAAAGAGAGAAAATGAGTGGTTTGCAAGGGGTGTAAAAGCTAGACTCAAGCGAAATGAGGGGCGAAAAGAGAGGCTTATGAGCCTAAGAGAAGATGCAAAAACAAACCCATCAAAGATAAAAAAGATATCTCTTGAGCTTCAAAGAGAGGCGAAAAACTTTAACCGCGATAAGAGCATAAACAAACAAAAAATGCTTTTTGAGGTTGGAGATCTAGGTATAGTTTTAGGCAACAAAACCCTTCTTAAAAACTTCACAACCCGCATACTCCAAAAAGATATTATCGCCATAGTTGGACCAAATGGGAGTGGTAAATCAACACTACTTAAAACCCTTTTAGGTAGAATAAATCCGACAAGTGGAACTATAAAAAAAGGTGAATTTAGCATAGGTTATTTTGATCAACACCGCGAGATGCTAGATGATGATAAAAACCTTATAGAGACATTTTGCCCACTTGGTGGCGACAGAGTAAGTGTAAGAGGTAAAGATATGCATGTCTATGGGTACCTAAAGAGCTTTTTGTTTCCAAAAGAGTACTTAGATAAAAAGATAGGCATACTAAGTGGTGGGGAGAAAAACCGCATAGCTTTAGCACTACTTTTTAGTAAAAATGTAGATGTTCTTATACTAGATGAGCCAACAAACGACCTTGATATCCCAACCATAAATGTTTTAGAGGAGCAGTTAAGTAGCTTTAGTGGTGCTATCATACTAGTGAGTCACGATAGATATTTTGTCGATAAGATAGCTAAAAAACTCTTTATATTTAAAGATGATGCAACCATAGAGGAGAGCTACCAGCTATACTCTGAGTATCTTGAGCTTGAAAAAGAGCTACTAATTTTAGATAATCTTGACAAAGAGATAGCACAAAAACCAAAAGAGCGGGTAAAACAGACGGTTTTAAAACTAACCTACAAAGAGAAAATCGCCCTTGAGAAGCTACCTTTAGAGCTAGAGGAGCTTGAAAAAGAGTTAGATGATAAAAATAGTTGTCTAGCAGATCCAAAATGTTATGAAAATATAGGCATAACAAAACTAGCCGAGGAGTTAGCAGCACTTCAAGAGCTTTATGAGCAAAAAAGCGAAGAGCTACTAACCATAGAGCTAAAAGTTGAAGCCATAGAGCTACAATCATAAAAAAATTGTATAATTTTACAAAAAAAAGGGAGAGAGATGAAGTATCTATTTTTATTGGTTTTTAGTATATTTTTTAGCGGATGTGCTACTACAATGTACACAAAAGATATCAAACAAGGGAGTATCGATAGTGATGTGAGCATAGAGGCGATCGATGGTAGCTTTAAACTAAGTGGCGAGTTTGAGGCTCCATTTAAGAGTAGAGCTCATTTGCACTCACTAAATGCAAATGGCAATAAACTTCTAAGTATGTATAGACATGCACTCAGTTTTGATGCAAAAAAAGTAAAGATAGACTACCGCGGTAAAACACTATATGGGGTTTTAGCACTAGATGGGATAGATGGGCATGGATATGGCATAGGGACAACAAGCTACAAGATAATCATCCCAGAGGCTTATGTGAAAGCTAGTGAGGGCGGGAAGATATCGGTTGTTTATGAGTATTACCACATAGAGGATTATAACATGAGCGATAACTCAAATATCAAAAAATACTCATGGGTGCTTTGGTTTAGTGATAAGGATATATTTTAGTGAAAAAGCTACTACTTTTAAGCCTATCGTGTGCCGCTTTACTCTCACATGAGCTTATAGAAATCGGCAAATATGATGATACTTTAGAGGCTAAATATAAACAAGATATCATCATCATAAACACAGATGCTTTTTTAGCCCCTAGTGAGTGCCTTAGTCAAAGGCTTTATGGAGGGTTATCTCAAGGTGATGTTTGGCTAAATGAGATAAAAAAAGAGCATATAGAGCTTGATGATAAAACCTTTAAAAATCTAAGTCAAAAAACAATAGATGAGCAAAAGAGCAAACAAAATATAAAAAATACTATTGAGTTAAAAGTTGCAAAAGAGTTCATAACATATGGCAATGGGCATCTTTATGGCGGACTTACTCAAGGCAAACTCGATCTATCAGCACAAAAAGTTATAAAAGAGACTCCAAAAGATGAAGTTTTGCAAGTTGTAGATGAGCCAAAATACAACTGTACCATGCTACCTACTTTTGATGGATATAGGCTGAACATAGATAGTTTTAAGCTTTTAAAAGATGGCAAAATAGTTGAGATAAAGGATGGAGTGGTTAGGTTCTAGTGGGGCTTCGTCACTGCTAACTTTGAAACCTAGTCATTCCAAACCTCGTCATTCCAGACTTGATCTGGAATCTATAGAGTGAGATCCTGAATCAAGTTCAGGATGACAAAAGACAAGCTCAGAAAGACAAAACACAAGTACAAAGTGACGACTCTTCCTAAGCCCTAACATCGGTCGTTATCTCGCACCTATCTCTACCCATCTCTTTAGCTCTATAGAGCATCGTATCGGC
>JBAYYR010000077.1:0-6124 GCA_041672945.1 Sulfurimonas sp.
ATGCCATCCTAGTATTCATAAGGGATTCAAAAAAATCTATGGACAACTTAAATATATTTTATAATTGATTTACTCCCAAAAATCTAATTTCTGATTATAATCAATTGCATCAGGATAAGTGGATTCATTTTTTATATACATAATAGCTTTTTTTAATTTTCCGTCTAATTTAATAATAACTTCTTTTCTTATATATAAATTAGGATAACCTTCTAAAATATCTAATTGTTCTAATGTATATTCATCAATTTTATATAACTCACCTTTAATTGTGTCATTTTTTATACTTTCTATCACAAAAGGAAAGTTTCCATATTTAGAACTATACAGACCAAATTTTTCTTTAGTTTCACCAAAGCCAAGTAATTGACAGTTTGTTAACAAATAATTGTTTTTAAATCCCGTCATAAGTGTACCATAGACAAATATATTCATATAATAAATCCTTTAAATTACATCTATTATAACAAATTCTAGTAATGATAATCATTAATTATCGTTAATTGATTTTATACAAAGGTTACTAAATTTATTATTATAAAAATAATTATTTCATCTAATCATTTACCTTAAAAGATGGCAAAGTAAAACTAAATTATATTAGTTAAAATCCTATTGTATTATTTTAATTTCCTTTTAGTAGAGGTTTCCCACATTCTTCTAATTTTTTATTTAATTCTACCATTTTTTCTTCAGCAATTTTAGGCTGTACATAACAAAATTCAAAAAGCGATTGAAGAATGTCTAAGCACCATTCTGCTTCCCCAGTTTCTACATTTACTATTTCACCTGTATTTTGACTTTTTATAGGATGAGCTGAAAAATTACCAATTTGTCTTATTGCATCTAGTTGTTTAGAAATATATTCTGGAACTTTCGTCATAACTTCGTCTATCTCTTCAGATAAATTCTTTTTCTTAATTTTAAAATGTTCATGAATAATAGTTTGTAAACATCTTCTACTAAGAGCTGCACTAGCTTTTGGACTATCATTTAAAATTAATCCTGCTTCATTGAAATCTTCTGCAATATGTGATGGTACTTCTTTGGGTGCATTGTCACATGAACTAATTTTTGGATAAACTAGAAATTCATTTTTTAAGTTTATATCACCAGAAAAAGGAGTATTTAGTAAAAATATTATCTTTTTTTTACAAGAAGGACAGTTTTCATACCTAACATACCAATAATACTTATTATCCACACCTAGTTCTTCATTTTGGAAATTTATATGTATATAATTTTTACAATGAGGACATTTCATATCAAGTTTCCTTTGCTATTATATTAAATCAGATAATACCAAATATTATAAGTAAATACTAGATTTTCTTCAATAAATTAAAATACCACATTGCAAGTTGCTTATCTTCTAAATCTTCATTTCTTTCATGATATTTCCTATCAAATGTAGGATTAGAATTAGAATATCTTTGTTTTATTTCAAGCGGATTCATATTATCTTTGCAATATAAATTTATAAATTTATTAAAATCACTATCTTGAATTTGTCTATTCGATGTTAATACCCATGTAGAACTTGCAGAAGATGGCTTATTTTCTAATTCTAACAATCCAAAAAAAGAGTTTTCATATTGAAATGTAACAGTTATATATTTTCTAGCTCTTTTATTGATTTTACATTTAGGATTAATTTGCTTTTTACCATCTTGATCATCTAACATAAATTCTTGTAATTCTTTTTCTTCACTTATAGATAAATTTTTTATCTCTGTTCTTTGTTCTAAATATCTAATATATTGTCTAAATACTACAAAGTTATCTATTTCATTCAAAGGACTAGATGTAGTCTCTTTAATAAATTTACTTGAAATTACTACTCTTCTAATGTTTGATTTTCCTTTTGAAGATGATTGTGTTAAGCTTTGATCTATTATTTCGTCACTCTCTTGATCTTTATATATTTTTAATAGATTTTCAATTATTTCCAGTGAAGATGTAGTTTCATGTACTGGAATATTTTGTAAACTTCCACAGCTTTTATTTTTTCTTTTTTGATTTGAACTTTGTGTATATTTTTTACTAGCATGAGCAACTTGAAGAATATCAGTTGTCTCGTTTGGTATTTCTCTTTCTATTATTGAAGGTTTATTTATATCATCTAGATTTAAAAGTATTTTAGTTTTTTGAACACTTTTTGTGAATTTTTCAAATCCTATATTAGAGTAATCATTAGTGATTTCATGAATAAAGTAATACTCTTCTTTTGTAATTTTATTTTTAATCAATGTAGTTCTAGTATCTATTTTGAACTCTTCTTTTGTTGGGAAATTAAATTTTAGATGCATGGCATCTACATCTAAATTCCTATCTATCATAAATTTAATATAGTTTTGAATATGGTTAGATACATTATCAAACTCTTTAATTGCACTTTGTTGACAAGCAAATCTATGAATAATAGCAGCATCTTCATCTGTTTTATATTTAGGTAATACTATTTTTGCATCTTTTGGATTATCATCACAAAGTATATACAACTTTTGTAATGTTGAGTCAAGAACAGCTTCTTTTAAAGCAGAAGATCTAAAATAGTAATAAATACCAATTGCAAAGTGTGGGATAATTAAATTAACACCATCTATTTCTACTAGATAGCAATTTATATTTTCAGTAGTCTTTAGATATTTTTTATTCCAACCAAGCAATATTCCAATTGTATCTTCATCAAGCAAATCTTTTAATTTTTTTAAATTATTTTCATTAATAAAGTTAGAGTCAATAATAAAACTTTTTTCTTCTATATTATTTTTTCTATCTACTTTTTTACCATTTTTATAGTACTCTAAAAATTGATAATGCGTAAAAAATAATTCAGGTGATACTAGATATTTAAATACTTCATTTTTAGTTATATTTTTAACTACAACTTCATAGTGACTATTACCATATTTATCTTCATCAAGTGCTATTTTAAGGGGAAATAAAAATTCAAAAGTATCATCAGGATTATTCTTCATAAACTCTGGAATGATACTTTTTCTAGTTGACATGATTAAATTATCCTATCATTATCATTTTTTATTTTACATATTATCAATTTATATTTGACCATTATCATTTTTTATTGCTTGTGACACCCCTGATCTTTATATATATGTGAAGTATCTCAATAGCAGCTGGGGTGATCCCGCTTATCTGCGATGCTGCTTGAAGAGATGGCGGGTTAAACTTCTCTAGCTTTTCGACTATCTCACGGCTAAGTCCGCTAATGCTTCTAAAGTCAAAATCTTGTGGGATTTTGATAGATAGATTTTTCTTCATCTTCTCTATCTCAACTAACTGTTTTTCTACATATCTGGAGTATTTTGCCTCTGTTAAAATCTCCTCTTGTATATATCTTGAGTATTTTTCTAGCTCAGGGGCGATTTTTAACATCTTCTCTACCGTGATGGTTTTTCTACCTAGTAGATGTAAAGCGGTGATGGTGTCGCTTGTTTTTTCTTCATCTATGGTTTGTAAAAAGGCTAAAAACTCTTTGTTTGGTGTAAAAACTTTGCTCTCTAATAGCTCTATCGCCTCTTTGATATCTGCTCTTTTTTGCTCAACTCTAGCAAAATCCTCACTACTTAAAAGCCCAACTTCATACCCGTAGTGACTAAGCCTAACATCGGCGGACTCTTCTCTTAGAAGTAGCCTATACTCGGCTCTGGAAGTGAACATTCTGTATGGCTCTTTTGTCCCTTTGGTTACCAAATCATCTATAAGCACACCTATATAAGCCTCATCTCGGCGAAGCACTAGTGGCTCTTTGTTTTGTAGGCTAAGTGAAGCATTTATCCCCGCTATAAGCCCTTGGGCTGCCGCCTCTTCATAGCCTGTAGTGCCGTTTATCTGCCCTGCTAGATATAGCCCTTTTACCTTTTTAGTCTCAAGTGAGTGTAGAAGCTCTCTAGGATCGACATAGTCGTACTCTATGGCATAACCGTAGCGGACTATTTTGGCATTTTCCATCCCTTTTACCGATCTTATCATCTGGTGTTGTACATCTGGTGGCATCGATGTTGACATACCATTTATGTAGCACTCTGTGTTGTCGATGGTTTGTGGCTCTATAAAGAGATGGTGTCTCTCTTTGTCTCGAAACCTATTTATCTTGTCTTCAACACTTGGGCAATACCTTGGCCCTAAGCCCTCGATCTGACCTGTAAACATCGGGGCTCTATAGAAGTTTGACTCTATGATCTTGTGGGTTGTTTCGTTTGTGTAGGTTATGTAGCATGGGAGTTGTTTTTTGGTTTTGGCAAAATGCTCTCTGTCGGTTTTGAAGCTAAAAGGTTTTGGTATATCATCTCCGCCTTGGATCTCCATCACACTAAAATCTATAGTGCTACTATCGACCCGTGGGCAAGTTCCTGTTTTTAGTCTCCCTAGCTCAAGTCCGCACTCCCTTAGAGATGAGCTTAGGTTTTCACTACTTTGTTCGCCGTACCTTCCACCTATTTGCTTAGTTTCGCCAACATGGATAAGCCCTTTTAAAAATGTCCCGCTTGTTAGTATCACTTTTTTGGCAAAGTACTCGTTTAAAAGGTTTGTTTTTATCCCTTTGACTTCGCTATCTTCGACTATCAAAGAATCGACAACCTCTTGTAGAACTTCTAGATTTTTGGTTTTTAGTATGGTATTTCTAGCTACTACTTTGTATCTGTCCATATCTATCTGAGCTCTGCTTCCGCGGACTGCCGCCCCTTTTGTCTCATTTAGCACACGAAACTGAATCCCTGCCTCATCGGTTATAAGAGCCATCTCGCCGCCTAGTGCATCGATCTCTTTTACAAGATGCCCTTTAGCTAGTCCACCTATGGCTGGGTTACAACTTGTGGCACCTATGTTTTCTACAAGCATCGAAACTAGTAGTGTTTTAAAGCCCATTCTAGCACTTGCAAGTGAGGCTTCTATACCTGCATGACCGCCACCTACAACGATAATATCATAGTTCATTTATATCCCATAACTTAAAATTAATCGAAATTTTAACATTTTTGAGTATCATTTTTACTACAAAATTAAACTAAGAGCGATGATTAATGATTCAACAAGCACACGAGGCTTTTAATGCCCAAAGATACAAAGAGGCATTTGAGCTTTATGACTCTCTAGCTAGTAGCGGTGTTATGGGGGCTATGACCTCACTTGGCTATATGTACCAAAATGGCTTGGGAGTAGAAAAAGATGAGCCAAAAGCACTTGAGCTTTATACAAAAGCAGCCGAAGCTAAAGAGCCTTATGCACTTTATAATCTTGGACTTTTATATGTAAATGGACTTGGTGGAGTAGAACATGATCAGTTTAAGGCACATGAGCTTTTTATGGAAGCAGCCATAAGAGAAGTTCCACAAGCGATGTATGAGGTGGCACTTATGCTAGAGAGGGGGCTTGGGTGTTTGCAAAACTACTCAGAGGCTGCTTTTTGGTATGAAGAGGGTGCTAAAAGAGGACATCTTGAGTCTTTTAACAACCTTGGAGTACTATATAAAGATGGGCATGGGGTTTTTGTAGATGAGAAAAGAGCCTTTATCTGTTTTAGCAGGGCTGCTGATGGTGGACTTGCTGAGGGGCTTTACAACCTTGGGCTTTTATATGATACAGGTTTTGGGTGTGATGCTGATCATGAGAAGGCACTTGAGTATTGTCGTAAGGCTGCTTTTAAGGGGCATAAAAAGGCTAAAGAGATTATAAAATCTATGCAAGAGGATGGGAGTATAGTTTTTTAATGTTTACAGGACTTATAAGAGAGATAGCAAAAGTAAAAAGCCTAAATAACTCAAAACTCACCCTAAAGGCAAAACATAGACCCAAAATAGGCGACTCTATAGCGATAAATGGGGCTTGTTTGACGGTGATTGAGATTGGTAGTGATGGTTTTAGTGTGGAGCTATCGCCTGAGAGTCAAAGCCTTTTAGCAATGGAGAACTATAAAGATGAGGTTCACATAGAACCTGCTATGATGATGGGCGATAGGTTTGAGGGGCATATAGTTCAAGGGCATATCGATACTTTAGGGGTTATAGAAGATATAAAACAGAGTGCAAACTCATATGATGTTTATGTAAAAGTAGATAGAAAATATATCCCCTACATCGTCCCAAAGGGTAGCATAACC
>JBAYYR010000078.1:0-6079 GCA_041672945.1 Sulfurimonas sp.
GAGAGTGTTTGAAGATGAGCCATAAACGGTATCATTTTCATACACCTCATCACCAACATTAAGAACTCTAATATTGCCATTTACATCTTTAGCTTCAAAATTTCCACTCAAAATGGATTTTATTTTCCCTGCTATTGTTGCCATGATTAAACCTTTTAGTATAAAATTATTCTATAATTATATAGTAATAAAAAGGGCTTGTCTATTACCCGAACGGGTAGTATTTTGCTCTTTTTTTGATGTTTTTTGGGGGTTTTCTTAGGTTTTGCTTAAAAAGGATGACAACTCCCACTCAAACTCAGTGATGTTTTTCTCACTCTCATCAAAGTTTATACCTACAAGGTAGATAGGCTTGTTTTCGTTTAGGTATTTTTGTGCATAGTTTTTAGTTTTTATCTGTGTTAGGGCTTTTTCTTTAGCTCCTACTTTAAACTCTAAGATGTAGGTTGCATTTGGCATTTTGATTGTTAAGTCTATGCGACCTTTATTTGTGACATCTTCACCGATGATCTCTAGTCCTAAAGATTGTAAGTAGACATAGACTACACTTGCATAAAACCCTTCGCTTTTATAGATGGTGTTGTTTGTGAAGTTGTTGTAAGGGATGGAAGCGAAGATGGTTTGTAGGGCGGTTTTAAAATCTTCTAGGTTGTTTTCTCTTAAACTTTTACTTAGTGGTTTAGCATTTAGTACATCATCTTTATAGATATAAGAGATGATGTGTTTGTTAAGTGAAGCTTTTACCTCTTTGTTTGGGATTTTTAACTTATAGATAATATCTCCATCCTCATCTACTTCTACATTTTTGATGGTTAAGTAACCACTTTGATAAAGTATAACTTCAAGATCTAGGTTGTTTATATCGAAGCTAGATAGGAGCCGTTTATCCACTTGTAGATTGGCTAGATTTGGCAAAAAGTAACTGTTTTTCTCTATAAGTTTGAGCAGAAATGTAGGAGTTCCACTCTCGAACCAGTAGTTATCAAAAAGAAAATCTTTAGCAATAAACTGCAATATATCAAATGGGTTGTACATACTACTTCCTAGGAAGCTATAACCGTTGTACCACTCTTTGAGTTCATCTAGATCTACTCCATCAAGATAGGGTTTGAAGCTTGTCTCTATATCGTTTTGAGAGTAGCCACAAATGTCACCATATGCTTTATCTAGCGAAATATCTACAATATTATTTAGCCCACTAAAGATAGATGTTTTGGCAAACTTGCTAACTCCTGTTAAAAAGGCAAATCTTAGGAACTCATCACTCCCTTTTATAACACTGTAGAAGTTTACAAGCCCATCTCTCATCTGTTTTGCTACTGTTGGGTTTTCTATATTGTCCAAAATTGGTTTGTCATACTCATCTATAAGTACCACTACCTTTTGGTTGTACTTTTCGTGGGCTTTTCGTATAAGCTCCTCAAAGCAACCTGCAACACTCTCCCTCTCTTCACATACAATGCCTAATCTCTCTTGGTTGTGTTTTAGTGTTCTTAGTATTGCAGTATCTAGCTTTTCTCTACTTTGAAGCAAACCTTTTGCAAAGTTGATATTGATTACTGGGTGCGAAACACTCCAATCCCACTTATCCTCAATAGCCAAGCCTTTAAATAGCTCCTTTTTTGCTTCAAAAATATTCTTCAATGTATCTACAAAAAGGCTTTTACCAAATCTTCTAGGGCGGCTTAGAAATATATATTGATATCTATCTATAAGATCTAATGCCAATGCAGTTTTGTCTATGTAGATGTAGCCATCTTCGATTATCTTACTAAATGTCTGTATGCCGATAGGGAGTTTTTTAAGGTTCATAAGGGTGATTATAGCAAAAGATGAGACCCTGAATCAAGTTCAGGGTGACAGGAAAAAAGTTCAGGATGACAAACAGCAGTCATTCCAGACTTGATCTGGAATCTCTTTCTTTTCACAACCTAGACCCAGAACCTTGTTTAGGGTGACGGGGGAGAGTTCAGGGTGACGGGGGAGAGTTTGGGGTGTGAAGATTTTAAAAGTATTTTTTAAGTGCCTCTTTGTCGATAATCCTCTTTTTAGTGTCTATTATTTTATTGTCTTTAAAAAACTTAAGCACCCTTGATAGTGTTTCAGGGGAGACCCCTAGTATCTCTGCTATCTCGATATTTTTAGTATCAAAAAAATCATCACTGCGACTATAGATATACTTAGCGACCCTCTCTTTTGAGTCTAAAACTAAGTTTGTCGAGATGATATTTTCAAGATTTTTGATCTTTTTTATAAGTGAAGTTTGTATATTAAAAGCTAGATTTGGATTTGTTATAATGATATCTTTTAGCTTATCAAAGTCTATCTTTAAAACCTCGATATCGCTATAAGCCTTAGCAGTTGCGGGGTATGGCATCCCCTCAAAATTTGCAACTTCGCCTATTAGCTCATTTTCATGAAAATATTTTAAGATTATCTCTTTGTGTGTTGAAGATGTTTTGTAGAGTTTTATAACCCCATTTATAAGCATATAAAGGTATTTTGAATCATCCCCCTCATAAAATAAAATATTACCCTTTAAAACCTTTTGGGTGATACTAAAAGACTCTATCTTGCTGATAGTCTCTTTATCTATGTTGTTAAATAGTGAGGTTGATTTTAAACGAGTTATCATCTTATCCTCTCCAAAACCTCTTCATAGCTTATGATCTCTTCGCCATCAAGGTTTTCTTTACTCTTATGAGCAGAGAAGCCAAACCCCATCGGGGTAACATTTTGAGTCGTGTAAAATGCCTCTCTTGCATCTATCCACTCACCAGTCACTACATCGGTAGTCCATATCTTGACACTATCTTTATAGGAGATATTTTCCTCTTTAAACCAAAGTGCCAAACACCCTATATCATCAAACTTATAAAGTTTATTTGTTTGCGGATCTCTTAGTTGAAGTGCATTTTTTCTATCACTCAAAACCATTACACATCTATCGCACATATCACGATCCCAGTGAAGTGCTACTGCACCATCTCTTTTGGTATCATCTCCACAACCTACAAGGAAAAAAGCAAACAATAAACCCAAGAAAATTCTCATAAAAAAACTCCATTTTTTAAGTAGTAAAGCACTACATAACTGCTTAGCAATATAACATAAAGTGAATTAAACACAAGTGAGAGTCTAAAATTAGCCTCATCTTTTTTAAATATAGCAGCACTTAGTCCATAAAATGTCCCTAAAAATCCAAAGCTATATATAAAATATCCTACAAAATAGTACTCTTTTTGTAGTAAACAAAACGGACAATGGTGGGTTGGAAGCTCATAAACATAAGTGCTAAAAAAGAGTATGATAGCTATAAGCGAGACGACTATAAAAAGTAGATTTGAGAGTGCAAAAAGAAGACTATTTTTAAGAAAATAAAATAGCACTATAAGCCCAAAGAGTGAGTAAAATATAGCAACGACTATCTTGTTATCTATCAAAAAAAGATCCGATATGAGTGATGATGAAGAGCTAGAGTAGATGCTTCCACAACAACTAACTATCTTATCGACCTCTATAGAGCTAAACATCGCTATCTCTATGGCTATCTCTGTAAAAAGCAAAACCCCAAGAGCTAAAAATGCTAAAGATTTTAGTTTTGTGTATGGTTGTGTCTCATTTAGCATATCGGCACTATTTAGTTTTAGCCAGAGTGCAAAAAGGTATATATTTACCACCTTAAAGACCATAAGATAAAGCCCATAAGGGGTGGCATCTAACACACCAGCACCGCACATAGCACCACTTAAAACATTTGAGATCTTATCTAGTGTAAAAACAAAAAATAAAAATAGTGGTATCTTTATACTAAGGATAAACTTGATGATAGTTGAGGCTAAAAAACCACTCTTTTCTAAGCTGTACTGCAAAGGTTTAGTAGAGTCTATATCCCAAAAAAGGTAGATTTTAGCACTTATATAAAAAGCGATGATAGTAAAAAATACAAATATAGCATCAAGAACAAGGATGCTAAGGATTTCGGGCATTAAGAGCAAAGTTTACCTTTTTGTATCTCTATAACTCTATCTACTATATCAAGCTCAAAAAAGAGTGAGTCGTGAGTCGCTACAACTATGGTTTTACCTTCATTTTTAAGATCTTTTAGTATATCTATAAAGTGCAAAGATAGTGCATGGTCTAGATTTGCTGTTGGCTCATCTGCTACTATGATTTTTGGGTTATTTACATTTGCTCTTGCTATAGCAACACGCTGCTGCTCACCACCCGATAGGTTTTTAACTAACTGATTTTTCTTAAACTCTATCTTAAACATAGCTAAAGCCCTATCGACTTTTTGCTCAACCTCTTTTAGTGGTAGATTTAGCGGAGCTAGTGGGAGCATAACATTATCCCTTACACTTAGATTTGGTAAAAGGTTATACTTTTGAAATACAAACCCTATAGTATTTAACCTAAAATCTGAAGCAAAATTATCTAAAAGTTTTGAGACTCTTGAGCTATCTACTATAATCTCACCACTTGTTGGTTTATTTAGCGAAGCTATAAGGCTTAAGAGTGTCGATTTGCCACTACCGCTATGCCCTTTTAGCACAACTAACTCACCCTCTTTTATATGTAGGTTTATATCATCTAGTGCATAGATATTTGAGCCATCTTGAGCTATAAAACTCTTACTTACCCCACGAACCTCTATCATCTTATCACCTCATCTACCTCTTTTGTAGCACTCTGCCATGATGGTATGATGATGGCTGCTATATAGATAGGGACACTAAGAAAAAAGAGTAGTGCTAAAGCCTCAACATCAAAAACAAACATAAGCTCAAACTCTGGTTTTAGTTTAGAGTAACCACTAAAAAGCTCTCTTAAAAGTGGAGCCTGAAGCATATATACAAACACAAATGAGAGTATCACTCCTAAAATATAAGAAAAAGCACTAACTATAAAACCCTCATAAAACCGCTCTTTTAAGATATGCTCAACTCTCCATCCAATCGCCCTTAGGATACCTATCTCCCTTTTTTGCTCACTACTAAGCCCACTAGCTCTATCGTAGATGATGATAAAAAAGGTAAATATGCTTATGGTAAAAAGAGCTAAAAATATACCGCTTTTATAGTCAAATATATTTTGATAACTAGCCATCAAATCCTCTTTGCTTATAACCCTAAATGATGGAAATTCTAGTTTTATCTTTGAAACTATTGTGCTTATTTCGTCTTTATTTGGAACCTTTAGGACTATATCTGTAGCCTTATGCTCATCTATATCAAAAATCTCTCTAACATCATCTTTGCTCATAACTAAAACATCGTTTGACTCTAAGTTAGTATCATGCTCAAAAACCCCTGCGATAGTAACTTTTTTAAACTCACCATCTGGCTTTATAAAGTTAAAATAATCGCTATAGTGATTTTGTTCTAAAACTTTTTTAACACCCTGCCCAACAAACATAGATGAGTTATCAAAATCTAGCTTTAAAGATGCCTTTTCAAGCGATTTTTTATACCCTTTTTCATACTCATCTATACCAACTAAAGAGAAGTTTACTCCAGCATTTTCAAAATAATAATACCCCCAAACTCTAGCAACACCGCCACTAACACCATTTATATCTAAAAGTTTATCTAACACATCGACATCTATATCGTAGTGTCTACCTGCTTTTATATTTTGTACAGTTATCTCAGGGAGCCAATCAAGCGATATATCTAACTCATGTTTTATGGAGCTTTTTATAAAAAGCATTGAACTTAGTAAAAATATAAGTAGAGCTAAAACAGAGGTGATAAATATAGTTTTGTATTTTTGATTTAGCAGTGAAGCAAGAGCATACTCAAGTATATAAAAGTTCATCTAGCACCCTCTCTATAGATAAATGATGAAGCAAAATAATCCCTTAGCTCTGGAGCATCTTTATAGGCTGAGAAAAAATCACTCAAAGAGCGATGTCTTATAAATGAAGCCTCAGTGCTTATGGCCAAATCAGGCAAAGCTGTAGTAGCTACAAACTCTTTTTTAGCCTCAATATCTACACTTTTAAAACTCAAATATAGTGGTAAAACTACAAACATCAAGCCCAAAAACCCAAAAACACTTAGGGTAAAAAAAGATC
>JBAYYR010000079.1:0-6044 GCA_041672945.1 Sulfurimonas sp.
GATTCTACTCTTCAAGAGGCACTAGCTGGTACAAGTGGTGATTTTGACAAAGAGAGTATGGCAAATATTATATTAAAGAAGGTGGCTTAATATGGAAGAGTTGATAGCTAAAAGATATGCAAAAGCTCTTACACAGCTAGTAGATAAAGAGTCACTTACAAATACACTAGAGATATTTAAAAACCTATCAGATATGTTTAGTGATAAGGCTTTTTTAAATATAATCAAAAATCCAAGCATTTCAAAAAAAGATAAAGAGTCTTTACTTTTAGAGTCTGTAAAAAAAGCAAATAGTAGTGCTATAGAGAATGTTATAAAGCTACTAGTTGAGAAAAATAGAGTTGAGATCATCCCAGCTATAGCAGAAGTCTTAAGAAAAGAGATAGTTCATAGCACCAAGAACTACAATGGATATGTATATAGCGATAGCGATATTTCGCAAAATGTTTTAAATAATCTTGCATCAGGACTAAGTAAAAAGTTCGATTCAAATATATCTCTTGAGCTAATCAAAAACGATTTTGATGGTGTGAAAGTTGATGTAGATGATTTAGGTGTTGAGATTAATTTTTCCAAAACAAGAATAGATGCACAATTGATTGAGCATGTTCTAAAAGCAATTTAAATTTACAGAGGAGATAGATAAGTGGTAGCAAAAATACAAGCTGATGAAATCAGCTCAATAATAAAAGAGCGTATTGACAACTTTGAACTAAGTGTTGATATAAATGAGACAGGTAAGATTGTCTCTTACGCTGATGGTGTTGCGCAAGTTTATGGACTTAACAACGTTATGGCTGGAGAGATGGTAGAGTTTGAAGAGGGGACTAGAGGTTTAGTTATGAACCTTCAAGAGAGCAGCGTAGGTATTGTTATTCTTGGTCTTGGAGTAAACTTAAAAGAGGGCATGAGTGTTAAAAGACTTGGTAAGCTTCTTAAAGTTCCAGTAGGAGATGCTCTTTTAGGTCGTGTCGTTAATGCACTAGGTGAGCCAATAGATGGTAAAGGTCCAATTGAGACAACAGAAATTCGTTTTGTTGAAGAAAAAGCACCTGGAATTATGGATAGAAAATCTGTTCATGAGCCAATGGCAACAGGTATAAAAGCTATCGATGCTCTTGTTCCAATCGGTCGTGGTCAAAGAGAGCTTATTATTGGTGATAGACAAACTGGTAAAACTACAGTTGCACTAGATACTATCATAAACCAAAAAGGTAACGGTGTTGTATGTATATATGTTGCAGTTGGTCAAAAAGAATCAACTGTTGCACAAATCGTTCGTCGCCTAGAAGAGCATGGTGCCATGGAGTACACTATAGTTGTTTCAGCTACAGGTTCAGAATCAGCTGCGCTACAGTTTTTGGCTCCATATGCAGGTGTTACTATGGGTGAGTACTTTAGAGACAATGCAAGACATGGTCTAATAGTTTATGATGACTTATCAAAACATGCAGTAGCATATCGTGAGATGTCACTAATCCTTCGCCGCCCTCCAGGCCGTGAAGCATACCCTGGAGATGTATTTTACCTACACTCAAGACTACTAGAGAGAGCTGCTAAGCTTTCAGATGAGAGAGGTGCAGGTTCACTAACTGCTCTTCCTATTATTGAGACTCAAGCGGGAGACGTTGCTGCTTATATCCCAACAAATGTTATCTCTATAACAGATGGTCAAATCTTCCTTGAGACTGAGCTTTTTAACTCAGGTATCCGTCCAGCGATAAATGTTGGTCTATCGGTATCAAGAGTTGGTGGTGCTGCTCAGATAAAAGCTACTAAACAAGTAGCAGGTACACTAAGGCTTGACCTTGCTCAGTATCGTGAACTTCAAGCTTTTGCTCAGTTTGCATCTGATCTTGATGAGACTTCTAGAAACCAACTTGAGCGTGGTCAAAGAATGGTAGAGGTGCTAAAACAACCACCATTCTCTCCACTTTCAGCTGAGAAACAAGCTCTTATTATTTTTGCAGGTAATGAAGGCTTTTTTGATGATATGTCAGCTTCAAATGTTGTTAGATTTGAGTCTGAACTATACCCATTTATCGAGGCTAGTTATCCACAAATATTTGAGAGTATAAGAACAACTCAAAAGATAGATGATGAGACTAAAGCGACAATGAAAAAAGCACTTGAAGAGTTCAAAGCCTCTTTTGTTGTAGCATAAGGGATAGTTTATGGCAAACTTGAAGGATATTCAAAGAAAGATTAAGAGTGTTAATAACACTCAAAAGACGACAAGGGCTATGAAGCTTGTCTCTACTGCTAAACTTAGAAAAGCAGAAGAGTTGGCAAAAAAGTCTCGTCTTTATGCTCAGAAGCTAAATCAGGTAATTGCCGAAATAACCAAACGAATACAATGCAATAAAGTTGGTGGAATAGATAATAGATGTTTTTTAGAGATACAAAATCCTAAAACAATAGATATTATTTTTATTACCGCCGATAAAGGTCTATGTGGCGGGTTTAATATCCAGACTATTAAAGCGGTTAAAGATTTGATAAATAAATACAAATCAAAAGATGTAAAGATTCGTTTGCGTGGTATCGGTAAAAAGGGTGTTGAGTATTTTAAATTTAACGAGGTAGAGCTAAGTGATGTAGTTGTAGATCTTAGTTCAAGACCAGATAAATCAAGATCAGACTCTTTTATAGCTACATCTCTAAATGACTTTAAAGATGGAAAAACAGATGCGGTTTATCTTGTCTATAATGGCTATAAAAATATGATAACTCAAGAGTTGCACTCATTTAGAGTTTTACCAGCTTCACTATCTCCTATAGATTGTGAAGATACAAAAAAATCTATCATCGAGATAGAGGCACAAGATGAAGAGAAAATGTTAAATGATCTTGTGAGTAGATATGCAGAATATACACTCTACTACTCACTAATCGACTCTTCAGCAGCAGAACATAGCTCTAGAATGCAGGCTATGGATGCGGCAACTAATAATGCTAAAGAGATGGTTAGAACACTAAATGTAAGTTACAACAAGGCAAGACAAGCGGCTATTACTACTGAGCTTATAGAGATTATCAGTGGTGTGGAGTCTATGAAATAATGGAGAAAAATATGATTGGAAAAATAAGTCAAGTTATGGGTCCAGTTGTTGATGTTGATTTTGATGGTTACTTACCAGTTATCAACGAAGCAATTGAAGTTAAAGTTAATCTAGAGGGTAACATTAACCGTCTAGTTTTAGAAGTTGCTGCTCACTTAGGTGATGGTAGAGTTAGAACTATCGCTATGGATATGAGTGAAGGTCTAGTTCGTGGTATGGAAGCAGTTGCTACAGGTGCTCCTATAAAAGTTCCAGTTGGTGAAAAAGTACTAGGTCGTATCTTTAATGTTATCGGTGAGACTATAGATGAGGGTGAGCAGATCTCTGATGCACCAACATGGTCTATCCATAGAGAGCCTCCAAAACTAGTAGATCAAGCTACTACTACTGAGATGTTTGAGACAGGTATAAAAGTTGTTGACTTATTAGCTCCTTATGCTAAGGGTGGTAAAGTTGGTCTATTTGGTGGTGCGGGTGTTGGTAAAACTGTTATCATCATGGAGCTTATCCATAACGTTGCTATGGGTCATGATGGTCTATCAGTTTTTGCAGGTGTTGGTGAGAGAACAAGAGAGGGTAATGACCTTTATCATGAGATGAAAGAGTCTAATGTTTTGGATAAAGTTGCACTCTGCTATGGTCAGATGAGCGAACCACCAGGGGCAAGAAACCGTATAGCACTAACAGGTCTTACTATGGCTGAGTACTTTAGAGATGAAAAAGGTCTCGATGTTCTTATGTTTATAGATAATATCTTCCGTTTTGCTCAGTCAGGTTCAGAGATGTCAGCACTACTTGGTCGTATCCCTTCAGCTGTTGGTTATCAACCAACTCTAGCTCGTGAGATGGGTGCACTTCAAGATCGTATTACATCTACTAAAAATGGTTCTATAACATCAGTTCAAGCTGTATATGTTCCAGCAGATGACTTAACAGACCCTGCTCCAGCTTCTGTTTTTGCTCACCTTGATGCTACAACAGTTCTAAACCGTAAAATCGCTGAAAAAGGTATCTACCCTGCGGTCGATCCACTAGATTCTACTTCAAGACTTCTAGATCCTCAGATTATAGGTGAAGAGCACTATAGTGTTGCTCGTGGAGTTCAACAAACTCTACAAAAATATAAAGACCTTCAAGATATCATAGCAATTCTAGGTATGGATGAGCTAAGTGAAGATGATAAAAACACAGTAGAAAGAGCTAGAAAGATAGAGAAGTTTCTATCTCAACCATTCTTTGTTGCCGAAGTATTTACAGGTTCACCAGGTAAATATGTATCACTAGCAGATACTATAAAAGGTTTTAAAATGATTCTAAATGGTGAGTGTGACCATATGCCAGAGGGTTCATTTTATATGGTAGGTGGTATAGACGAAGCTATTGAAAAAGCTCAAAAGTCTAACTAATTATTTATAAGGCAAATAGCTATGGAGACATTAAAACTAGAGATTATTACACCAAATGGGCTTATCTTTGATGGTAATGCCATTAGTGTAACTCTTCCAGGTAAAGAGGGTGAGTTTGGTGTTTTAGCTAACCACTCATCTTTAACAACACTTCTAAATGCTGGTGTTGTTGATGTTGTAAAAGAGGATAAATCAATCGAGTCAATACTTATTGACTGGGGATTGGTTGAAGTTGATGAGGCTAAAGTTGTGGCTTTAGTTGAGGGTGCTGTTGCTATTCGTGGGGAGAGTGAGGGTGAAATTTCAAAATCTCTTCAAGAGGCAAAAGAGCTATTAGAGTCTATAAAAGACTCTAGCCTTATGATAGCTACAGTTACATCAAAGCTTGAATCAGCTGCTAAACATCTTCTTTAAACTATGATAAATCAACTTTTAGATTTTTATGCAAAGTCTCATCCAGTTACACTGGGTGTGCTTGTTATACTATGTATATATTTTATTATACTAAATTGGGCTTTTTTTTATAGACTTTTTTCACTCAATAGTTGGATATCAAATGAGCTAAAAGCTTTAGAATCGCTACTTATGGGTCAAACTTCACTTGGAGTATCATCTTTTTTAAATAATTTTGTAAAAAGTAGCCAAAACACTACAAAAGAGGTTTTGGATTTAGCACTTTTAGCTGCTACTAAAGATGCTACAAAATCATTAACAATGTTATCTGTTTTTGCTTCAACTACACCTTTTATAGGGCTTTTTGGTACTGTTGTATCTATACTTGACACTTTTACTCATATAGGGCAGAGTGGAAGCAGTATGAGTGCTATTGCTGTTGGTGTTTCAGATGCTCTTATTGCTACTGCTGCTGGTATATTTGTCGCTATATTTGCTTACACTTACCATCAGATACTAAAGAGAAAATCTTTTGAAGTTATAAACTACTTGCAGATGCAGCGAGATGCACTTTTAGCTAGAAAAGCATAATATGGCATACGATTTTGATGAAAAACCAGAGTTAAATATAACTCCACTAGTCGATGTTATGTTGGTGCTTTTGGCTATTATGATGGTTATAGCACCAACTATCGTTTATGAGGAGAGTATCTCTCTTCCACAAAGCTCCAAGACTAAACAGTTATCTAAAATTCCACCAGTTCACATAACTATAGACAAAAGTAAAAATCTTAAGGTCAATAAAGAGAATTTTATAGTCGATAATCTAGGTAGTTTTAGTGAAAACTTTAAGCTTTATGCCTTAAATAAGCTAGACATAAAAGCAACTGTTTTGATAAGTGCTGATAAAAATCTCGACTATGGTTATGTGATGCTTGTGCTTGGTGCTGTTAAAAACGCTGGATTTACTGAGGTATCTTTAGCTACAAATGGGTAAAGAGTCTCAATATTTTTACCTTAGCGGATTTTTATCTTTAAGTCTGTTTTCGTTTTTTATCTCTCTTTTTATATATGGACTTTTTAGTGAACTTGAGGTTAAAAACTATGCACTAAAAAAAGAGAATTTTGTCTCTATATCGCTTCAAAGTATTGATGTTCCTATATCTTCACCTAAAAAACAGAG
>JBAYYR010000080.1:0-5699 GCA_041672945.1 Sulfurimonas sp.
ATCGGTCTCTCTTAAGGCTCTGTGTGTTTTTGAAGATATCCCACATGCTCTCATAAATGCCAATGAATTATCTATCTCTTTGGCTAGTTTTTCATACTTTTGACTAACTTCATCTTTGTTTGTAAAGTCTAGATTCCACTGATGAACTTTATGCAAATCAGCCATACCACCAGATGCAAAAGCACGAAGCAGATTTTGTGTTGCGGCTGATTGGTTGTATGCTTGTATCATCCTTTTTGGGTCTGGCACTCTGGCCTCTTTTGTAAACTCAACACTATTTATGATATCGCCTCTATAAGAGTCAAGTGTCACCCCACCTATAGTCTCACTATCGCTTGATCTAGGTTTTGCAAACTGCCCACCTAAACGACCAACTTTAACCACAGGAACACCACCCGCATAAGTAAGAACTACCGCCATCTGCATGATAGCTTTAAAAGTATCACGGATATTGTCTGCATGAAACTCGCTAAAACTCTCAGCACAATCTCCACCTTGAAGTAAAAATGCTTCACCTCTAGCGACATCTGCTAGTTGCTCTTTTAGCCTTCTAGCTTCACCTGCAAAAACAAGTGGTGGGTATTTTTTTAACTGAGCTAAAACAGACTCTAGCTCATCTTTGTTTGGGTAAGTAGGCTGCTGCAATATTGGTCTATCTCTCCAGCTACTAGGACTCCATATACTCATGTTATTTACCTTAATCTATATTTAAATCATATATTTATTTGGAATTTTACTCAAATTTATCTAAATTATAGCAAAAGCTACTTTTTATCCTTATATATGTATAATTTCAAAATTATTTTATGCTTAGGATTTGGATGCAAAAAAATGACTTAAAGGCACTTGCTGAAGAGATGTATAACAATCTGCTAGAGCAGATAGACTCTAGTACAGATGTCGATAAAAACTCCATTGTAGAGTATTTAAAAGATGCTATAAAGGTTATATCCTCGATCCAGTCCTCGGATATAGACTCATCTAAACATGCTAAAGAGGCTTATAGTAACTCTTATAAAGAGATAGCAAAACAGTCTCTTAGCTCTTATGAGCATACAAATGAGAGCTTTACTAAGCTTACGGAGTTGCAAAAGGAGACTCTAAAAGTGTACGAAGATCAACATATAGATATGGAGAAAATAAACACAAAACTTTCAGAGATACAAACGCATATGTCCGAGGAGATTAAGAGGGCAAATAGTGTTATATCGACACTAAATGCAAAAGTAGAAGAGCTAGAAAAAACCTCAAATCTTGACCCGCTAACCAAAACTTTTAACCGCCGAGCATTAGACTCTTACTTAACAAATATCTTTTTAAACAACATAAAACACCCACTCTATATCATTATGCTAGATATTGATGATTTTAAAGCTATCAACGATAACTACGGACACATAACAGGTGATAAAGTACTTATATATGTAGCATCACTACTTAAAAAAACACTAAGAGATGGCGATAAGATCTTTAGGTATGGCGGTGAAGAGTTTACCATAACCATAAGCAGAGCTACAGATGCTCAAGTAGAGTCTATAGCAAAAAGGATACTAAAACTTATAGAGACTAGCAACCTAATCTACTTAGGCGAAAAGATGCAAATCACAGCAAGTCTAGGCTTAACAAAACTCCTAAGCAGCGATAAAAAACCAGAAGAGCTTTTAGAGAGAGCCGATAAAGCACTATATAGCTCAAAAGCAAATGGTAAAAATATGCTAACAAAGGCTTTTAGTTAATGGATTTTAGCTACTTTGATATAGCAGTATCCATAATCATCTTACTCTTAGGGCTAAAAGGGATAGTAAATGGTTTTTTCAAAGAGTTTTTTGGTTTAGTTGGCATCATAGGTGGGATATTTGTAGCCTCAAGGGTGAGTATCAGTGTTGGAGAGCCACTTAGTGAGCTTATATTTAAGCTAGAATCCTCTTCGGCTATAAACTTTTTAGGTTTTATAGTTGTACTTATAGCTTTTTGGTCGCTTATGATACTCTTAGGAACTATATTTAAAAAACTTACCTCCTTAAGTGGACTAGGTCTATTTGATAGAATTTTGGGATTTATCTTTGGAGCAGGTAAGTTTTTCCTTATAACATCGGTTATAGTCTATGCGGTTTTTAACATAAAAGCGATGGAATCAAACTTTAAAAACCTAGCGAAAAATAGCATAAGCATACCTATCTTTAAAGAGATAGGCGGGGTTATTATGCAACTTCAACCCATAGATAACTTAAAAGATGAGACATCTCAAGTCTCTCAAAATGCTAAAACTATACTAGAAGATGCTAAAGAGCTTGTAGAGTCTAATATAAATATTGAAGGTACCCAAAATGAGCAACAAGATTGATTTAGAAACTAGAACCATAGAGTATGAAAAACTACTAGAGAACTTTAAAAAACTACTAAAAGATAATGGTCTAAAGTTTACTATACAACGAGAGGTGATACTAGAGACTCTTTATGACTCAAATGAGCATCTAGCCCCTGAAGCACTCCATCTACTTATACAACAAAAGTACCCAAACCTAAACACAGGCATAGCTACAGTTTATAGAACTCTCTCGCTTTTAGAAGAGTCTGAGATAGTGACCTCACTTAGTTTTGGTGTTCAAGGCAAAAAGTACGAACTAGGTGCAAAACACCACCATGACCATCTCATCTGTACACATTGTGGAAGCATAACAGAGTTTATAGATGAAGAGATAGAACACAAGCAAGAGATCATAGCTAAACAACACAATTTTAAGATGCAAGACCACTCTATGCAGATATATGGTCTTTGCAAAAACTGCCAAGAAACTGAGCTTAAGGAAAAGTATTGATATTTGAAAATAGACTAGTAAAACAACGCATAGACAAATCAAACGAACTAAGAGATTTGGGGATAAACCCCTACTCAAATGATTCACAAAAAGATACATCTATAAAGAGATTTAAAAATGTAAATAGCGATATCTTTTTACTAGAGAACAAAAGAGATGAGAAGAGATGTTACACCATAAGTGGTCGTGTGAAACTGCTCCGTATTATGGGAAAAGCTAGTTTTATAACCATGGAAGATGAAGAGGGAGTTTTACAAGTTTATGTAGCTAGAGACAACTTACCTGATGGCTTTTATAACGATATTTTTAAAAAATATATAGAAGCGGGTGATATTATCGAGGTGAGTGGGTATCCATTTGTAACGGGTCAAGGTGAATTATCGCTCCATGTTCATGGCTTTAAACTCCTAAGCAAATCTATTGCTCCACTACCTGAGAAGTTTCATGGCATAACCGACAAAGAGACAAGATATCGCAAAAGATACCTTGATCTTATTATGAATGGTGAAGTTAGAAAAACTTTCCACATAAGAAGTAAGGTTATATCTTTAACTAGAAGATTTTTTGAATCAAAAGGGTTTTTAGAGGTTGAAACACCTATGATGCACCCAATAGCAGGTGGAGCAAATGCAAAACCATTTGTAACTCACCACAATGCACTAGGGGTCGATAGATACCTTAGAATCGCCCCTGAACTCTACCTAAAAAGACTTATTGTGGGTGGATTTGAGGCAGTTTTTGAGATAAACCGTAACTTTAGAAATGAGGGTATGGATGCAACTCATAACCCAGAATTTACATCTATAGAGTTCTACTGGGCATACAAAACATACAAAGACCTTATCGAGATTACAAAAGAGTATTTTAAGTATCTATTTGAACATCTAGACCTACCTACAAGGCTACCTTATGGAGATATGAGTGTAGATTTTTCAAAATTTAGCGAGATACCACTTATAGACTCACTAAGCACAATAGGAGGAGTCGATAAGAGTATAGTAAATGATAGAGAGAAAATCATAGCCTACCTTAAAGAAAAACATATAGATGTAAATGAAAATATGAGCCTAGGGCAACTTCAAGGGGAGCTTTTTGATGAAGAGGTTGAAGCAAAACTTATAAACCCTACCTTTATCACAGAGTACCCTGTAGATATATCTCCACTTGCTAGAAGAAGCGATGCTAATCCTGCTGTTACTGAGAGGTTTGAGCTTTTTATAGCAGGTCGTGAGATAGCAAATGCTTTTAGTGAGCTAAACGACCCAATCGATCAATACGAGAGGTTTAAGGCTCAAGTTGAGTCCAAAGAGAGTGGAGATGATGAAGCTCACGATATGGATATCGACTTTGTAGAGGCACTTAGCTACGGTATGGCACCAACTGCGGGGCAAGGGATAGGGATAGATAGACTTGTGATGCTACTAACAAACGAGCACTCCATAAGAGATGTTTTACTATTTCCTGCTATGAGACCACTGAGTGGTGAAACAAAAGAAGAAGACGACTTAAACTAAAACAAAAAGGAATAAAATGAGTTTTTTAAAAGAGTTTGATAGCGAAATTTATGAGCTATGTGAAAAAGAGCTAGAGAGACAATCTACTCATCTAGAGATGATAGCATCGGAAAACTTTACACTACCTGCGGTTATGGAAGCTATGGGGAGTGTATTTACAAACAAGTATGCCGAGGGGTACCCTGCTAAGAGATACTACGGTGGGTGTGAATATGCTGATGGTGTTGAGCAACTAGCTATCAACAGAGCTAAAGAGCTTTTTAATTGTGAATATGTAAATGTTCAGCCACACTCAGGAAGTCAAGCAAATGCTGCAGTTTATGCAGCACTCCTACAAGCTGGAGATAAACTTTTGGGTATGGATTTAAGTCATGGTGGACACCTAACACATGGAAGCAAACCTAGTTTTTCTGGTAAAAACTACCAATCTTTTACCTATGGTGTTGAGTTAGATGGTAGAATGGATTATGATAAGATAGAGCAGATAGCTAAAGCTGTTCAACCAAAAATCATAGTTTGTGGTGCAAGTGCTTATGCTAGAGAGATAGATTTTAAAAGATTTCGTGAGATAGCAGATAGTGTTGGGGCTTATCTTTTAGCCGATGTTGCCCATATAGCTGGACTTGTGGTAGCAGATGAGCACCCTAGCCCATTTCCTCATGCCCATGTAGTTACAACTACAACTCACAAAACTCTAGCAGGTCCTAGAGGCGGTATGATCATGACAAATGATGAGGAGCTATCTAAAAAGATAAACTCAGCTATCTTCCCTGGTATCCAAGGTGGTCCACTAGTTCATGTTATAGCTGCTAAAGCGGTAGGTTTTAAACACAACCTTAGCCCAGAGTGGAGAGAGTATGCTAAACAAGTAAAAGCAAATGCTAAAGTTTTAGGTGAAGTGCTTGTTAAAAGAGGGTATGATTTAGTTAGTGGCGGAACAGATAACCACTTAGTACTACTATCGTTTTTAAATAAACCTTTTAGCGGTAAAGATGCCGATATAGCACTAGGAAATGCTGGTATCACGGTCAATAAAAACACCGTTCCAGGTGAGACTAGAAGTCCATTTGTAACATCTGGTGTTCGTATAGGGAGTGCTGCACTAACTAGCAAGGGTATGAAAGAGAGCGAGTTTGAGTTTATAGCAAACAAGATAGCAGATGTACTTGATGATATAGAAAATACTAAGCTTCAAGAGAGTATAAAAGATGAGCTAAAAGAGCTTGCTCTTAAGTTTGTTATATATCAACAACCGACGTATTAATATATACACTATATATATAAACAGGAACAAAGTCCCTGTTTATAGCAAGGACTAAAGTCCTTTGCAAACCCCTAAAGCTTCTCACATAAAGTGAGAGATGGG
>JBAYYR010000081.1:0-5689 GCA_041672945.1 Sulfurimonas sp.
TATCTTATAGACTTTATACTTGATTATAAAGAGCCACTTATAAACCGTGAGAGACGGGTAAAAGAGCTATTTAAAAACTTTGAAGATGATGGAGCCGAGGAGTCATCTGATGAGAGCGAAGAGGAAGAGGAAGAGATAGATGAGGAGAATCCAAAAGAAAAACCTCTATCTGCCAAAGATAAAGCTAGAGTTGAGAATATAACCACAAGCTTTAAAGCACTAGAAAAAGCGAAAAAAGAGTGGGCAAAGTGGTCTGAAAAAGAGGCAGAATACCTAGATGCACCGCTTAGCTTAGAGCTTACATCTTATTATTTAGCACTAACTTTTAGAAAAAAGATACTCAAAGATAGCCTTTTAGCACTAGGGCCAACATCAAAACTTATAAATGAGCTAGTTAAGGCGATGGAGACTACCCTAAAGAGTGATGAGGGGTACGATAAAGAGTTAAAAAGACTTGAGTATAAACTACCTCTTTTTAACTCAACTCTAAAAGCAAACCACAAGATGTTACTAAATAAGATCGTAGATCTAAGCAAAGAAGATATAACCGCTATGGTTCCAGAGGCTACTATGGTTAGTACCTATATGGAGATAAAAAAGCTAGTCCAAACAAAAGAGGCATCTAAAAATAGCTTCAATATGGAGCCTGAAAAACTATCAGAGATACTAGAGCAGATAAAAAGGGGTAAAAATATCTCTGAACTCTCAAAAACTAAGATGGCAAGATCAAACCTAAGACTTGTTGTATCAATCGCTAAAAGATACACAAACCGTGGATTGCCATTTTTAGACCTTATACAAGAGGGAAATATCGGGCTTATGAAGGCTGTAGATAAGTTTGAATACCAAAAAGGGTATAAGTTTTCTACATATGCAACATGGTGGATCCGTCAAGCTATAAGTAGAGCTATAGCAGATCAAGCTAGAACAATCCGTATCCCGATACATATGATAGAGACGATAAACCGCATAAACAAAATCATGAGAAAACATCTCCAAGAGCATGGAAAAGAGCCAGATGTTGAGACTATCTCTGAAGAGGTTGGGCTTAGTGTTGAGAAGGTTAAAAATGTTATCAAAATCACAAAAGAGCCTATCAGTCTTGAGGCACCTATTGGCAATGAAGATGATGGAAGATTTGGTGATTTTATAGAAGATAAGAGTTCAATCAGTCCGAGCGAGGCTATACTAAAAGATGACCTTAGGGTTCAAATAGAACAGGTTTTAGAGCAGTTAAATGAGAGAGAGAAAGCTGTTATAAAGCTACGATTTGGGATTATGGATGATGAGAGCGATAGAACTTTAGAGGAGATAGGCAAAGAGCTAAATGTTACTCGCGAGAGAGTAAGACAGATAGAATCAAGTGCCATTAAAAAACTAAAACACCCTAAAATAGGTAGAAAACTTAAAAACTATATGGAGGAGTAAACTACCCCTTTGCTACTTGCAGATGTATCGCAAGTTAGCGGTAGCAAAGATATCCTCATCTTGAGCCATAGGAGCATCAGCACTCATCATAACTTTTGATTGAAATGCTACA
Source organism: Sulfurimonas sp. (assembly GCA_041672945.1). Taxonomy (GTDB): domain Bacteria; phylum Campylobacterota; class Campylobacteria; order Campylobacterales; family Sulfurimonadaceae; genus JBAYBZ01. The sequence goes on from JBAYYR010000081.1 coordinate 1,541, forward strand.
GGAAAAATAGCATCTTGAAATGTTAGTGCATCTACTTCACACTTCATACCTAACTCATCTGAAAATCTTTCACTCTGTTTTTTAGCTAAATTTAGTAAATCACTTCTTAGCTCATTTTTTACACTAGCTTTTTGCGAAGATTTTATCCCCCATTTTAGAGAGTTTAGTACTTTTTTTATACCATTTCTCTCATCTATAGCACCATCTATAGCATTAAAACTAGCGATATCATCAAACTCACAACTAAAAGAGATATTTCCACTATAACCATCATCTATAGAGCTACCATCTTTATATATATACTTTGGCAAAATGGCATAGTTTGTTTGTTTGCAACTCTTTTGTGCAGTTTTATCTGCTTTTATCTTAGATAACACAATATTTAGTGAGCTTTTTATCTCATCTGTGGTTTTAGCTTTAACTTCATAAGAAAAACTAGCCTGAAGTGTGTCACTTTTTACACTTTTAGATACCGTTTCGGTGGTATTTAGCTCTAAAGCACTAAGTGAAACAGATAAAACTAAAAGTGCTAAAACTACCCTACTCTTCTTCATCTTCCTCATCATCTCCAAAATCAAAAAAATCTTCATCTTCAAAATCTTCATCTTCATCAAAATACTCCTCATCGTCCTCTGAGTACTTCTGTTGAACATCTAGTATATCGTTTATGAGTTCTTTGCACTCATCTTCATCTATCTCATCATTGTCTATCTCTGCTAAAATATCTTTCAAATCAGCCTTAAAATCTCTAAGCTCTTCTATCTCCTCTTTTACTTCATCTGAGGCATCTTTACTGTCGTTGATATACTCATATATCTCATCTAGTCGCTCATCTATATCGGGAATAACACTTGTTTGGATCAGTTTTTTTAACTCAGCTGCATATTTTTGCATACTATTTTCCTTGGTTTAAACTTTTTAGTATAATACTCTAAAAATATACAATAATGGTAAAAAATATGAATTTTTATGGATGTATCATAGGTAGCGAGATCTTAAATGGTCGTAGAGTCGATAAGCACTTTGAGTTTTTACAAGAGGCTCTAGCTAAGCATAACCACGAACTTTTTGCTTCATTTATCATAAGAGACGACAGGGAGTTTATAAAAAAAACTTATGAGTGTATAAAGAGCGATAAAGATAGTGTTATGTTTAGTTTTGGTGGTATAGGCTCAACTCCAGATGATCTTACAAGGGCTATAGCGGCTGAAGTTTTTACTAAAAAACCACTAGCTAGAGACAAGAAGTTTGAAGCAGATATACTAGAGAGGTTTAAAGAAGAAGCCTACCCACACCGCATACATATGGCTGATTTACCTATTGGCTCAAGTCTGCTTTTTAACCCTATAAATAATATGTCAGGTTTTAGCCTAGAAGATAGATTTTTCTTTACACCTGGGTTTCCTCAGATGGCTCATCCGATGGTAAGTGGTGTTATAGATAGACTTTTTTCATCTAGTAAGAAAAAGTATAGATTTACCCTTTTAGCTAAAACAAGTGAAAATACTCTAGTTGATGTGATGTTAGACATAGATAAAGATGTTGAATTCTCATCTCTACCTATACTAGATAAAAACGGTGCTAGTGTTGAGATATCTATAGCTTGTTATGATAAGCTTAGGGCTAAAAACAACTTTGATAAGTTTGTGGAGTTTTTAAAAAGTAAAAACATAGACTTTACTATGCTTTAATATTAATCTTTTTAAGTTACTCAAAACCCTATTTAAGCTCACTATCTCGCATAGCTAGTGTTTTTAGGGGCATTTTCATCATACTCTAACATCTCTAGCATAGACTTTTTATTTAGTTTTCTAGCAAAATCGACTACACTTATCCCTTTTTGATCGATCGCTTTTATATCTGCCCCACACTCAATAAGATACTTTGCGACATCTACCCTACCATAGCAAACCGCACACATAAGCGGAGTAAAACGACTTTTTCTTTTTGTAGCATTTACATCTACACCTTTAGCCACTAACTCTTTTATAAACTCTAAGTAGTCGTATGTGATCGCCATCTCAAATATAGAGACACCATGCTCATCAAAGTCAAACACATCAGCCCCGCTCTCTACAAGCAAATCTATAAGCTCTTTATCGCATTTATAGCGAAGTGCATATGCCAAAACCGACTCGCCATTATCGCTTGAGTCATTTACATCGCCACCATCTAAGATGTACTTTTTTACACCTATATAGTCATTGTTTTTAAGTAATTCTAGCCATCTATTCATAGTGGTGATTATACCTAAACTCTTTATAAGTAAGAGCTAAAAAGTTTGATATAATAATAAAAAAAATAGTTCACAAAAGGTTATATATGCAAACAACTCTGATAGTTTTAGTACTCATCGTTATCGTGCTAGTTTTGATGTACAACTCGCTAGTTAGCAAGAAAAATCAAGTGCAAAATATCTTTGGAAGCTTAGATGCCGTGCTTAAAAAAAGGTACGATTTGGTACCAAACTTAGTAGCTAGTGCAAGTAAGTTTATGGAGCATGAGAAGTCACTTTTAGAGCAGGTGACAAAACTAAGAGTAGAGGCGATAAAACCAAATCTTGATGATAAAACTAAGATAGAGCTAGATAGTAAAATTACAAAAGCCCTCGGCTCTATCATGGTTGCGGTTGAGGCGTACCCTGAGCTAAAATCAGATGCAACTATGCTTCATTTGCAACAATCTCTTTTTGATATAGAAGAGCAGATAAGCGGAGCTAGAAGAGCTTACAATCAAGCAGTTACAGACTATAACAATGCTCTTGAGATGATACCTACAAACTTTATGGCAAGTGCTATGGGGTATGTTAAAAAAGATGTTATCACCATAGAAGCAAGTGAGAGAAAAAACCCAAATATCAAGGAGCTTTTTAGCTAGTGGGGTTAAATGATTTTTACTACAACTCACTAAATGGCACTATAAATGAGCTAGAAAAACAGCGAAAAGATATAGTTTTTAGGCTTGTTGTTATAAATATAACTCTACTTGCTATCAGTTATATACTCTACTTTTATATAAGTTTTTTTACAATTATTTTCTTTCTTATGGCCTCTAGATGGGCATATAGCCACTTAACCTATAACTACTACCAAGATTTTAAAGCCTTTATCATAAAACCACTTATAAACCAGATAGATAAAAATCTACTCTACGAACAACAAAACTCCATACCACAGATGGTTTTTGATAGCTCTATGTTGTTTCAAAGACCCGATAGATATCATGGAAGTGATCTTATAAAAGGTGTTATAGATGGGGTAAATATAAAATTATCTCACATAAACGCACTCTATAAAACTCAAGATAAAGATGGGAAAACTAGCTATGGCACTATCTTTGAGGGGGTTTTTATAGTTGCCGATTTTAATAAAAACTTTTTAGGAAATACTATCATTTTACCCGATTATAGTGAAAAAATCTTTGGTAATATGATAAGCTCATGGTTACAAAAAACTAGTTTTAGCAGAGGTAAACTTATAAAACTAGACGATATCGCTTTTGAGAGAGAGTTTAAAGTTTATGGTAGCGATGAAGTTGAGGCCCACTATATACTTAGCCATTCGCTTATGAAAAAGATACTAGATCTAAAAGCAAAAACCAACTCGACTATTTATATCTCATTTGTAAATAACCACATCTATATAGCTATAAGTGGTTTATCAACAAACTACAATCCACCACTTTTTAGCTCACTTTTGGAGTTTAAAGTGGCAAGTAGCTACACTCAGACACTATCGCTATCACTTGGGGTTATAGATGAGCTTAAACTAAACCAAAAGCTATTTAAGTAGTTTTTTGGCTAGTTTTTTATACTCCCCTACCCCTAAATTGCCCCTATAATCGATAAAAACAGATTTGATTTTCATATCATCTTTGTATAGTTCAAGTAAGAGCATACCATCAAACTGAGTGTTTGAAGTCGCTTTTATAAGGGCATTGTTGCAACTATTTGCATAGACTCTATTTTCAACAACTATCTTAAAGTTGGAGTTTTCAAGCTCTATATCTAGCTCACTCAGAGCTTTTTTAAGCAAAGAGTAAGAGAGCGGATCGGCTTGTTTTATCTCAACTTTTTTACCACTAAAAGCGATATCTTTATGAGCTATACTCTGTATAGATGAGTCACATCCACTTAGGAGAAAAAGGAGT
>JBAYYR010000082.1:0-5672 GCA_041672945.1 Sulfurimonas sp.
CTCGCCAACCTTACCTACAACGACTTTTTGAGGGTTTAAAAATGAGCTTATAGTATAGATATCTCCACTCTCTCTAGCCCCTGCTTCACAAACATATATCTGAGTATTTGATGGTAAATCTTCATTTATATCTTTGATGATACCCCCTATAGTATTTACACTTCTAGGTGTCGCATAGACACTAAAACTTTGTGAGAGTATGGAAGCTACAAAGTTTTTTATACTTGTTTTTCCATAGCTTCCAGTTATCGCTACTATCTGTAAATCTGGCATAGATTGTAGTTTTTTCTTAGCCTCTTTTTTATAAAGCTCAAATAGATACTTCTCGATCCCCATGCTAAAGATATAGGCTAAAAATAGCGGTATAATGATGCTTAAACTATCGCACTTTAGGGTACATATAAAGTTTATAACTACACTAAAGCCAACTAGTAGAGCAAAAAATCGCTTCACTCGCCCTGTAAAAACAAGCTTTTTATCTAGTTTTTTGTACCATAAAAATAGTAGCACTAAGTATATAGGGAGTAAAAATATAAAAAAACTATCAAGCACATAGTAGAGTAAAAACGGGGCGATAAAATATATAAAATGCCAATGGCTTTTATGGTGCTTGAGTACAACTCGCTCTATCTTATAGTCATACCACTGAAGGTTAGTTATAAGGTAGTAACCTAAGGCTAAAATAAATACAATACTAATGGCTAATTCCATCTGCTCTCCACATTTTTGGCTATATCTTCTGAGTGTTTTAAGAAAAAGTAGTGATCACCCTCATAGACTACTAGCTCTGAGTTTTTGACTAGTGAGTTTATCTTTTTTGCACTATTTAGAGTTGTAGCGGTGTCGTTTTTACCCCAACATAAAAGGGTTTTTCCATCTCTTGTGGCAAACTCATCGCTAAAATCTTCAGCTATAACTTTTTTAAAAGTCTCATACATATGTTGTGGTAGTTTTTTAGCATCATCTGCTACAAAAAACTCTCTAAATCTACTAAAACCTAGATTTTTAAATAGTTTAAATATAACTATCTTTGCTTTAACTTTAAAGCTTTTTGGCTCTAAAATACCAGCACTTGAGAGCAAAACTAAAAGCTTAGGGTTTAGTAGAGTCGCTACTTTTCCACCAAATGAGTGCCCTATGATGATATCTTTTTTAGCACCAATGCTATTTAAAAAAAGCTCCATAATCTTCGCATAATCGTAACTATCTAAAACAACATCGCTAGTAGAGTTTCCAAAACCCACAAGATCTATATATATGTGTCTAAACTCTTTAAGATGAGAGCCAAAAGCACTTTTCATAAGAGCTTTACTGCTCCCCCAACCGTGTAAAATCACTACATCATTAGCAAGATTGTGGTTTAAAATCTCATAGCTTATGTTAAAAGTGTTGCCTTTATAGATGAGCTGCTTTTGTGCCACTACTTCCCTTTAGCGGCTGAGATCGAGTTTATATATGTGTAGTCTATTTTTATCTTTTTATACTCAACTATAGAGTTTGCTAGTTTTTTTATACTATCTTCAAAATTTTCAAAAAGGTAGTTTGCCATAGAACCTGGGATCGGGTTTATCTCATTTAGATAAACCTCTCCATTTATCACAAAAAAGTCACATCTTATAAGTGCACCATCAAAAAGATTGTTATATATCTTGTCAAATGCACTTTTTAGTTTTAACTCAAGCTCTTGAGTTATATCTGCTTTTTGTACTTGTGAACTTCGTGAAAAATCTAAGTATTTTTTATCAAAATCTAAAAATTTCTCTTTTTTTGGCTCTTCAACTATAGAGTACTCTATCTTGCCATCAGCCATAAAACCTGCTAGATTATACTCTTTTACACCATCTATAAACGGCTCAACTATAACACTTTTATCAAACTCAAAAGCTACATCAAGAGCATAATCAAGCTCACTATGATTATGAACCACACTTACACCTATGCTACTTCCTAAGCGAGATGGCTTTACTATAACAGGGTATTCAAGCTCTAGCCTATCGTGTTCATGTGAGTAGAGTACATCATACTTGAGTGTCTTTATATCTCTATAGTTACATAGTGCTTTTGTGTAGCGCTTATCGTAAGAAAATATAGCAGCATCGACTCTTGGTCCTATATAGCGGATACCAAAAAAATCGAGCAAAGATGAGATAGTACCATCCTCCCCATCGGCTCCATGTATAAGATTTAACACAACAGAGTTATACTCAACACTTCCAAACATCTTGTTCTGGATAAAACCGTTTTGTTTTATGTTTAGTTTTGGCTCTTTTTTATAACCGCCACTTGAGAAAAATTTTGCTTTCATATTTGATGGGTTTATAAGGTAAAATGTATGATCTTGATCGCAAAATATAAACTCTAGTTCGGTATTTTTTAGTTTATCTTTTAGTGTGATGGCACTAACTATGCTAATCTCATGTTCATAACTAGCACCGCCAAATAAAATTATTAGTTTCAATATATAAATCCTTAGTTAGTTTGTAGTAGTTTTAGTGCTTCTTTTACAAGCTCTGGGGTAGTTTGGCTTTTACACTTAGCTAAAACTTTTGAAATTTTATCTTTTTTAAACCCTAAAGTTTCTAAAGCGAGAGTCGCTTCTTCAAAAATCTTACTGCTAGATGGCTCAGATGAAGCTAATATCTTCTCATCAAAACCGCTAAGTTCTACTAGTATGCGACCTGCACTCTTTGGTCCGATGCCTGGGATTTGCTGCATAGCTTTTATATCTTTTGCACTTATGATGGTGGCAAACTGACTAGGTGTGTATGTAGAGCATATAGCTGTGGCGACTTTTGGACCAACTCCATTTATCTTTAGAAGATTTTCAAACAAAAATTTCTCATCTTTTTCTAAAAATCCATAAAGTAGATCAGCATCTTCTCTTATGATATGAGTTGTATGCAAAAGCACCTCGCCATCTCTTATAGCCGAATAGCTCTGAAGCGATATAAAAACCTCATATATAACCCCATAAGCCTCTATATGGACTAGTGTTGGCTCTTTATGTAGAACTTTTCCTCTTAAACCTACTATCAACTCTCATACCCTTTTATCTCAAACTCACCATCATCGCTCATAATCACTCCAAATATCTTAAATGGATAATCAGCAGGTGGTATAAAAGTTAGCTCTATTTTTGGATCGATCAGCCTAAAAGCTATCGTATCTTGTCCACTCCACTTGTCGTTGTTTATGATTCTAGCCTCAAAGATTGCCTCTTGAAGTTTTTTTGTCTTAATTACAAGTAGATCTAACTTCTCTTTTTTTTGTTTACAATCTATCTTTAACTCTTCTAGTTTTTTCTGTATCGCTAAAAAATCTCTATATTTTTTTATAAAAACATCTGGTATTTTTATATTATTTTGTTTGTAATAGACTATCCGCTCTTTAACATTATCAAATGTTGCTTGAGAGTCTTGTATAAACTTCTCATATTTTTGTATATCTTTATCTAGAAGTTTTAGCTCATCTCTTAGGGTCTCTATGGCTGAACTATTTTGCTCAAACTTATCTACAAAAGCAGATTGGATCAGCGGGTCTATGGTAAAAATGCTATCTTTACCTTGGAGCTTGTTTATGGTTATAGTGCTTGAAGCATAGGCTTTTAACATAGAACTACATATATCAACCTCAAGGTTTGCCGCCTCTATAGTTCCACCTAAGACTTGAGTAACCTTAACATTTTTAGCCTTTATGATGCCATTTTCTAGTCTTGTAACTTTTACATTTTCCCCTATAGCGATACCTTTATGGGTGTTTATGTCGATATCTATCGCCTCTATGGTAGAGTTTTTGTGTGTCTGACCACCGATGGTCACTTTTTTGGCTTTTATAGATGTACCATCTCCAACATTCCCTTTAGTGTTTAGCTCACTAACCTCTATCTTCATACCATCGCCTATGGCATCCTCTTCCCATGAAGCATCTTCGACATTTATAACAACATCAGAATCAACCCCTGCGATGATAGAACCTGTTGTTTTAAAGTCAAGCTTAGCGACATCCATCTCAGAGGCTATAGTGTACTTTTTACCATCTGTTTGTATATATCCACTTATCTTAGCTTTGTAGAGTATTTTATTCTCATCTTCTTGCTCTTCTATGGTATCATCAAACTCACAATTTGGTATATTTTTAACTATCGGCTCACTCGGTTTTAAAAACTCACCCCTACAGTTTCGCCCTGCACTACCTAACTTTGGTTTTATATACTCAATCAAAACATCACCAACTGCGACGGTTTTTAAAAAACCTCTGTTTGAGTAGTCTATCTTATCTGTAGCCTCTAGCTCTTTTTTCTCTTTTTTTTCAAAATGGTTTATCAGTCTATCATCTATCGTGGCAACTGGTTCAAAAGACTCTGCTACTAAAAGGTTTTGAGCTGTATCAAACACTAGCTCACCATTTACTCTAGCCTTTGCACTTAGTTTAGATATAACATCATCTACCATCTCATCAAATATATGTATAAATATATTTGCTTTTAGTTTTGCTTTATCTATATGGTTTTGGAGTAGTTTTTCAAGATGAGGGACATAGACTAACCTTGAAGACTCTTTTATACTTAGGTATATCTTGCACTTTGTGGCATTTGCCCCTATTGCTATGTGGAAATCTTTTAGTGGGTCTTCTATGGTGTTTGATTTTTGAAAAATCTCTATCTCATAGAGCTGTTTTATCTCAAAGCTTGGGTTTAAAACCTCACTTTTTATATCTAGCTGAATATGTTTGGTATCTTCGATATCACTCCATGAGTTCTCTGCCTGTGAGGCATCTCTTTTTTGTGTTCTAACCTCTAAGATGTTAAAGTCGATTGTCGCTAAATCGACTCTATTTCTTTTAGCAAATTCGCTTAAGTCTTTACCGACATTGTAAGATTGCATAACAGTAGGGTTTATCCTACTACTTTGTGAAACCTCTTTTTTAGATGAGCCAAACAATGCCATAAACTACCTTGATTAAGATTTTAACTATTTATCTGCTACACATTTTAGCAAAGATTTGATAAACTTCCACAATACAAGCATTTTGCATACCAAAACAAGAGTCGTAATGTTTCGATCAATCTTTACAAATAGTGCTGGGATTTTACTCTCAAGAGTCTTAGGTTTTATAAGAGATGTATTAACCGCATCAACTCTAGGGGCTAGTATCTATAGCGATATATTTTTTATAGCCTTTAAGCTCCCTAACCTTTTTCGTCGTATATTTGCAGAGGGTGCTTTTACACAGGTTTTTATACCCTCATATGCAAAATCAAACAAAAAAGCTATATTTTTAGCCCATATTTTTACTATATTTTTATCTATTATTATAGTTTTATCGCTCTTAGTTACCCTACTCCCATCACTTGCCACAAAAGCGATAGCGGTAGGGTTTGATGCAGATACAGTGAGCTTAGCTTCACCTTTTGTAGCTATAAACTTTTGGTATCTACCGCTTATCTTTGCTGTAACATTTTTAGCTTCACTCTTGCAGTACAAAAAACACTTCGCAACTACCGCCTTCTCTACAGGTCTTTTAAATGTTTCACTTATCGGGGCCTTGCTTTTAGGCAAAGACTCTAGCGATGAGATGATAGTCTATCTCCTTAGCTGGGGAGTTGTGGTTGGTGGAGTTTTACAACTCATAGTCCACATCATCGCTATAAAAAAGCTAGGTCTTTGTAAGTT
>JBAYYR010000083.1:0-5545 GCA_041672945.1 Sulfurimonas sp.
TCAAATTTTTCATCTGTTTCAAGCTCTAAAAACTCTCTAAAAGATAACACAGGAAGCTTATAAACGACAGCTCTTCTGCTTAAATCTGCTTTTGCGTTATCAATTGCAACAGCATTTGAGCCTGTAAAAACTACATTTAGTGAAAAAAAGCTATCGTAAATCAGTTTTAAATCGATTTCAAAACTCTTAATTTTATGAATCTCATCGATGATTAAAACCTCCCCACCTCTTTTTTGAAACTCATCAGCTATGCTAAACAACCCAAGTTCTAAAACCATAGGGTGTTCTGCCATGATATATAGAGTTTTTTTCTCTTTAAATATACTATGTAAATATTGAAGTAGCAGTGTAGTTTTACCAACACCTCTTGAGCCTAAAATACCGATGAGTCTTTCATCAAAATCAATCTCATCAAATAAAAATCTTTTATATTCGGGTACTTTTTGAGCTAATATTTGGTTTGAAAGTAGTTGTAATTGCTCTATCATTTATACTCCAATACAGTTTTTATGGGTTATATTTTGTATTGTAATACAAATAAATATGAAAGTCAATAATAGTTTTATGTCATCCTCACCCTGAACTTGATTCAGGGTCTCATCTTATCCATAATGTAAAAAGAGATTCCAAATCAAGCTTGGAATGACGGGTTATAGTCACCCTGAACTTGATTCAGGGTCTATGCCTTGAAACAAAAAAAGATTCCAGATCAAGTCTGGAATGACGGATGGGGAAGTTTGGAATGACAAAAAAAGGTCTTACCTCTCTATAGTAATCTCCCCATTTGATTCTAAAAGCTCATGAAAAATGTTACTAACCTTTAATCCTGTATCGATGATGACATTTTGAAGTTTAGAGTTTATGATAAGCCTTAGCTCTCTTTTACCGCTGTTTTCTCTAGCTAACATATAAAGTTCCTCTAAGGCTCTAGTGCTTTGAGATAGTTGCAGACTAAGTGTGAGTGGTGGCAATATAGGCTCATCTATAGCGACCTCTTTTTTGGTTTTTGAGGCCTCTTTTTTAGCCTCTGCTAAGCTCATAACCTTCATGATAGATATCTTTGTGAAGGTGTCGACTTGAGATATCTTAGCTTTAAATGCTACAGGCTCTTCAAGGTTCATCGACTCAAGTTTCTCTAGCTTGTCACTAAAGAGGGTAAACTCTATATTTCCATGAAAATCCATAAGACTCACTATGGTAAACTGGTTCCCTTTTTTGCTAGTTTTTGTAACAATATCTTCAACTTTACCTATAAATATAGCATACGAACCATCCTTAATAGAAGCAATCTCGCTAGAGAGTGTGTACTCGATCTCTTCTATCTTCTCTCTATGTTTATCTAGCGGATGTCCTGATACATAAAACCCTAGTATATCTTTCTCAAACTCAAGTATCTCTTTTAGCTCAAGCTCTGGATATACTGCTAGATTAAGCGCTACAGAGGTTACCTCTTCATCATCTCCAAAAAGGCTACCGATAGCATTTTTCTTTGCATTTGAGGCATCTTTAGCAGCTTCAACTATAAGCTCTATCTGCTCAAGCAAAGCTCTTCTAGTGTATCCAAATCTATCAAATCCACCAGCTTTTATGATAGACTCGATAACTCTTTTGTTCACTTTTGATGGCTCTATACGGTTTATAAAATCCTCTATGCTCTTAAACTCACCGCCATCTTTTCTAACCTCAAGTATAGACTCAACCGCAGCCTCACCAACACCTTTTATAGCACCTAGTCCAAAAAGTATTTGGTTTTTACCATCTTTTTGTATGGCTGAAAACTCTAAGAGTGAGTCGTTTATATCGGGCGGAGATAGCTCTATACCCATCTTTTTTACTTCATCTATATAGTCAACAACTTTATCAGTATTGTCTTTTTCAGATGTTAAAAGAGCCGCCATAAACTCATTTGGGAAGTAGGTTTTTAGGTATGCGGTTTGAAATGTAACCATCGCATAGGCTGCTGAGTGGGATTTGTTAAACCCATAACCAGCAAATTTTTCTATAAGATCAAAAAGGGCTGATGCTTTATCATAGTCATACCCTTGCTCTTTTGCCCCTGTGGCAAACTCAGCATTATAAGCAGACATATCGGTTTTTTTACCCATTGCACGACGGATGATATCTGAGTAACCTAGAGAAAATCCCCCAATAACTTGCACTATCTGCATAACCTGCTCTTGGTAAACTATAACCCCATAGGTGTTTTTTAGTATCTCCTCCATAGCATCAAATGTGTACTCGATAGCCTCACGACCATGTTTTCGCTCTATAAAACTCTCAAGCATTCCAGACTCCATAGGTCCTGGTCTATAAAGAGCAAGAACTGCTATAAGATCCTCAAAGTTATCTGGTTTTAGCCGTTTGTTTAGGTCCTGCATACCACTAGACTCTATCTGGAACATCCCGCTAGTTGCACCACTTCTTATGACTTCATAGACTTTTGGGTCATTTACATCTATGGTGTTCCAATCTATATCTACACTATGTTTTAGTTTTATGAGTTTTATAGCATTGTCTATAACATCTAGTGTTTTTAGCCCCAAAAAGTCAAACTTTATAAGATCGACATCTTCAAGGTAGCTAAGTGAGTATTGAGTTACATAGGTATCTTCCCCAGATGGTCTATATATAGGGGTTTTTTTCCAAAGCTCTTCGTTGCTTATAACAACTCCCGCTGCATGGATACCTGCATTTCTTCTAAGTCCCTCAAGTCTTTTAGCAAACTCCCACACCCTTGAAGCTCTAGAATCACTCTCTATAAGCTCTACTAGTTTTGGCTCTTTTTGGTAAGCTCCTGCTATAAACTCACCTTTTTTTGTTCGACCATTTAGTGTTATACCTAGCTCATCTGGTATAAGTTTTGCCATCTTATCGGCTTCACTTAGGGGCATATCTAAAACTCTTGCGACATCTCTTATGACCCCTTTTGCCAAAAGTGAACCAAATGTTATGATCTGAGCTACTTGTTCGCGACCATATTTTTGCACAACATAATCTATAACTTCGCCCCGTCTAGCTTGCATAAAGTCCATATCGATATCGGGCATCGATACCCGCTCAGGATTTAAAAATCTCTCAAAAAGTAGATCATACTTCATAGGGTCTATATCGGTAATACCTAAAGAGTAAGCGACTAAACTCCCAGCAGCACTACCTCTACCAGGTCCTACTGCTATGCCCATATCTTTAGCAACTTTAACAAAATCCCAAACTATAAGCATATACCCTGGAAACTTCATAGAGTTTATAACATCTATCTCAAACTCTAGTCTATCTTTATACTCTTGATGTTTAGCCTCATCTACATACTTTAGCCGTTCATCTAGCCCAACTCTACACCTATGTGTAAAAAACTCTGCATCGTTTTTATCGGCTGCACTTTTATAGGCTCTTTTTTGCTCTTTTGTTGCATCGGCACTAAGCGGCTCATCATCTTTGTTGTCTATATTTAGACCCTCACTAAGTGCATACTCTTTTGTAAACTTAAAGTTTGGCGGTACAGGGTCCCCTAGCTTTAGCTCAAGATTGCATTTATCTGCTATCTCTTGAGTATGCAAAAGTGCCTCTGGAATATCGGCAAAAAGTTTGCTCATCATCTCAGGTGATTTTAGGTAAAACTCATGAACAGAGTGTCTTAAGCGGTTTGGATCATCGTAGAGTTTATTCATCCCTATACACATAAAAGCCTCATGGTACTGTGCATCATCGTGGTATGTGTAGTGGGTGTCGTTTGTTGCGACTATTTTTATATCTAGTTCACGAGATAGTTGTATTATCTGCTTATCTATAAAAAGCTGATCGCCTATACCATGCCTCATAATCTCTATATAAAAATCATCTCCAAAAACCTCTTTGTACCAAAGTGCCGCCTCTTTTGCACCCTCATAACCTAAGGCTCCGTTTTTTACATTTCGCTCATTGTTAGTATTTAGGTGCCAGTTTATCTCCCCTTGTAAACATGCACTAGTACACACTAACCCCTCTGAGTGGTTTTTTAAAAGCTCTTTGTTTATGCGGGGAAAATAGTAAAATCCATCTATATAGGCTTTAGATGATAAGTACATAAGGTTCTCATACCCTTTTTGGTTTTTCGCAAAAAGGCACAAGTGAAACCTTTGTCTTGTTGTTTTGTCGCTTAAATCTTCTGAGTTGTGTATATATGCCTCTATACCGATAATAGGTTTTACTCCAACCTCTCTCATCTGCTTATAAAAATCAATCGCACCAAACATATTGCCATGATCGCTCATAGCGACACTATCCATACCGAGTGCTTTTACCTCTTTGGCAAGGTTTGCTATCTTGTTTGCACCATCTAAAAGTGAATACTCTGTGTGAAGATGAAGGTGAGTGAAGGGATAAATACTCATTTTGTAGCCTTTTAGGGAGATTTTACCCCGAAAACTCAGGGTAGAGTGGGGGGATTATTTGATCTTTTCTAAGTACTCACCATCAACTGTGTTTACTCTTATAGTATCACCCTCTAGTATGTGGTAAGGGACTTGAACAACAGCACCAGTCTCTAGAGTTGCTGGTTTTTTGCTTCCACTTGAAGTGTCACCTTTGAAGTTTGGTGGAGTATCGGTTACTACAAACACCATATTTTCAGCAACACTAACCGATATCGCTTTACCTTTATAAAAAACTAAATCTACATCTATGCCGTCTTTAAACCATTTTGAAGCATCATCGCACTGATCATAAGTAAGACCCATCTGCTCATAGCTATCTTTATCCATAAACTGATACATCTCACCATCATCATAAAGATACTGCATAGTCTTATAAGTGATCTCTGGAACCTCAAACTTATCTCCCGCATGGACAGTTTTTTCTATAGTTCTACCAGTTGTAAAGCTTTTTATCTTCATGCGGACAAAAGCTGCACCTTTACCTGGTTTTACATGTTGGAACTCAACAACTTTATAAGGAACATCATCTATAATAAGACGAACATTCTTTTTTATATCACCCATACCTATAGTTGCCATTAATATACCTCGTATAAAATTTTTGCAATTTTACCCTAATTGTTCTTTTGGTAAAATTAGCCCAATATTTCAATACGGAACTAATATGCAATTTAATATAGACGCAACAAGTGCTAATGCAAGAGCATGCACTATAAAAACAGCTCACTCAACTATACAAACACCAGTTTTTATGCCTGTAGGGACGCTAGGGAGTGTAAAATCTCTAGATATGCAAGATGTGCTTGAGCTTTTAGGGGCTGAGATTATTTTAGCAAACACCTACCATATGTACCTACAACCAAATGATAAAGTAGTCGCTAAGATGGGCGGACTTCACGGTTTTACAACTTACCCTAAGAGTTTTTTAACAGATAGCGGGGGTTTTCAGGCATTTAGCCTAAGCTCCATCAGTAAACCAAAAGAGGACGGGATAGAGTTTCGTAGCCATATAGATGGGAGTAAGCACTTTTTTACACCACAAAAAGTTATAGATATTCAGCTAAATTTGGGGAGTGATATCATGATGATATTAGATGATCTAGTCGCACTTCCAGCCACAAAAGAGCGAATAG
>JBAYYR010000084.1:0-5532 GCA_041672945.1 Sulfurimonas sp.
TAAATGTAGACTTTTTGAACAACTAAAGTGTTCGATCTCAGAGGCAAAACTACTACAAATCATAGCAAAAAGGTTTGTAGGCGGTGAAGATGATGTTTTGGTTAGTGAGCTTTTAAAACTATCTTATGGCGAAGATGGGTATGAGTTTTTATCTCATCTTGAAGATATAAAAGTTCTTTTAGAGTTAGGGTGGGTCTATCAGCAGAGCTTTAACCCCATAAAAATCTCAGAGATTACACCCCTTGAGCTACTAAATACTTCCATAGCTCCAACTAGCTCATTTTTAAAGCTTCTTCAAGATGGCTTTATAGAGAGTGAATTGCCCGATATTAAGCCATATAGCGATCATCTGGAGTATCTACAAGATCAGTTTATGCGGATAGATCTTTATCAAAAGATGAGTGCTATTAGGGTAAATGTTCATGAGCATTCATTAGGGATCGATAGGGCTTTAGAAAAACTTACAAAACTAGAAGATGTTATAGAACAAAGGGTGGCACAAAGTACTATAAAGCTAGTGTTAGATAAGTTTTTTAAACAAAAAAAACTAGCATCAAAAGAGCAGGTGATTTTTCTAGCCTTGCTAAGAGAGGAGTATAGCTCAAGCGATGCTTCACTTAGAGATATGAATGCACTTATAGATCTAGTCTCGGTAGATGAGTATGAGAGGATTAAAAACCGTTCACTCTTAGAAGATGGCTCATCTTTGATATCTGATGGAGTTATAGATTATGAGGAGATGCTCAACCCTTTTGGCGGGATTAGTAGAAGTTTTTATATAGTAGATGATATCTTGCACCAAATAATCCACCCCGAAAAACAGAAAAAAGTTAGCAAGATAAAGCTAGATACTTTAGTTGCTGAGCAAGATATATTTGAACTAGTCCATAGTGAGACTTCACTTGAAGATGTTGTGCTCTCTAGTGAGACTGAGCAGACCCTAAAAAACCTTATGAAACAGTTAGATAAAGATGTAGCACAAAGGTTGGTTGAGTGGGGGGTTAAGGATAAAAAAAGTGGCATCGATGCTAGGATAATATTTTATGGACAAGCTGGAACGGGAAAAACTATGACCGCTTATTCACTAGCAAAATCTCTAAAAAAAGATATCTTAGCTTTTGATTGTTCTAAAATCCTATCTATGTATGTTGGTGAGAGTGAGAAAAATGTCCGTAAGATTTTTGACACCTACTATGAGCTAAGTCAAAAGACAAAATCTGAACCTATACTTTTACTAAATGAAGCAGATCAGTTTTTAGGCTCAAGAGTTAGTGGTGGGATGAGCGGTTCTGAGCAGATGCACAACCAGATGCAAAATATCTTTTTAGAACAGATTGAGAAGTTTAGCGGGATACTTATAGCGACAACAAATCTACTTGAAAACATAGACAAAGCTTTTTCACGAAGATTTAACTACAAGATAGAGTTTAAAAAACCAAATAAAACTCAAAGATTGGCACTATGGCAAAAGATGCTTCCAAAGGCTGAGTTTGAGAAAGATTTTGATGTTGAAAAATTAGCATCTTATGAGCTAACGGGTGGGCAGATAAACCTTATAGTGAAAAATACAGCATATAAAGTTGCCGTTAGAGACGAGTTTGTCTTTTACCTTGAGGATTTTATAAGCGAGATCCAAAAAGAGAAGAGCGCATCTTTTGATAATGAAAAATCGATGGGTTTTTTAAATAAATAGTAGCGCCAAAGTGTTACCTTACTACACATAAAATATTTATATAAAAAATAACTGTTTAGTTTTGTAACAACTAGCTACTCATTTTTTGGCTTATAAATAATTTTAAATTAGTTTTTGCTATACTCCTAGCAACTGTTTTTTCTAAATCGCTTTATTTTAGAAAATTTCAAGAATCTAAAAGGTGGGTTATATGGATCATATAAGTACTACAAGTCCATATTTTGGAGTATTTGTACTTTTTGTTTTAACATTTGGTGCTTTTACTGTAACAACTATTGTTGCAAGACTTGTTAGCCGTTTTTTGGCAGCTAAAAATACAGAGAAGATTAAACTATCTGTTTATGAGTGTGGACCTGAGGTTACAAAACAACCAAATAGGATATCGCCACAGTTTTATCTTTTTGCATTGCTATTTTTGCTATTTGATGTTGAGATAGTTTTTATGTTCCCTTGGGCGGTCGATTTTAAGATGCTTGGGTGGTTTGGATTTGCTGAGATGCTTATGTTTATAATGCTCTTAACTATCGGTTTTGTATATGCATGGAAAAAAGGAGCGCTAGAATGGCACAACATAAAATAAACTACACTCAAAGTAGTGGACTACCAGTCGCACTAACAAGTGTCGATAAGATAGTAAACTGGGGTAGATCAAACTCACTTTGGGCATTAACTTATGGTCTTGCATGTTGTGGTATTGAGATGATGGCAAGTGGTGCTAGTAGATACGACTTTGATAGATTTGGAACTATATTTAGAGCATCTCCTCGTCAAGCAGATGTTATGATAGTCGCTGGAACTCTAACAAAAAAACATGCTGAGTTTATCAAAAGACTTTATGATCAGATGACTGAGCCAAAATGGGTTATATCTATGGGTTCATGTGCAAACACGGGTGGTATGTTTAACACCTACTCAACTGTTCAAGGTGTAGATAGAGTTATACCAGTTGATCTATATCTACCAGGTTGTGCACCCCGTCCCGAGACACTACAGTATGGTGTAATGCTACTACAAAAAAAGATAAGAGCTGCAAAAGCTTCAAGAGCACAACAAGCTAAAAGGTTGATGTAATGAGAGCCTATAAACCAAAAGATGATGTACAGAAAAAAGCCTACTATAACGATAGATTTTATGTATCACCTCAAGTACCAAAGTTTGATGTTAGTAGCGATGAGCTATTTTTAGCAGATTTAGAAGCTATAAAGTCTAAGTTTGAGGTAAAAGAGGCATATATACAAGTAGAGCAACTTGTAGTTTTTATAGACCCAAAAGATAACTTTGAGGTTATAAAGTTTTTAAAAGATGAGAGAGCTTACACTCAACTAAGTGAAGTTAGTGCTATAGATTTTATAGCTAAGCGAGGCGGTTTTGAGGTGTTTTACCAACTCTTATCTATGAGCAAAAGGAAACGAATCCGCCTAAAAATGTTTATAAAACAAGGCGAAGCCATAAACTCTGTTGAGAAACTCTTTAGAAGTGCTGATTGGTCAGAGAGAGAGATGTTTGATATGTTTGGTATAGAGGCAAATAACCACCCATTTATGAAACGAATCCTTATGCCTTACGATTGGCAAGGGCATCCACTTCTAAAAACCTACCCACTTCAAGGTGATGAGTTTGCTGCTTGGTATGAAGTAGATAAGATCTATGGAAAAGAGGCAAGAGAGGCGATAGGTCCAGAGTTAAGAGATCCAGCTAAGGTCGATAGATATGATACAGAGCGTTTTGCAAGATTAGGTTTTGAGGTTCCAAAAGGGAGCGAAATAACAGGAGATGAGAAGAGAAATGTCGATGCTTATCAAGAAGATGGCGGAGTGGTTCTTATCAAAAAACTAAACAAGAAAGATTCGGTCGTTATAGACGATCCACAGAGGTAAGCTATGCAGATTAAAAATAGATTAACCCCATATTTTGAAAATATCTCTTTTGATAGAGAAGATAATGAGCTAATACTAAACTTTGGACCACAACATCCATCGGCTCATGGTCAGTTAAGGCTTATGCTTCATCTTCAACAAGAGATGATAGTAAAAGCCCATCCAGATATAGGCTACCTCCACCGTGGTATGGAGAAGATGGCTGAAAATATGATCTACAATGAGTTTATGCCAACAACTGATAGGATGGACTACATAGCTTCATCTTCAAATAACTACGGTTTTGCACTAGCAGTTGAGAAGCTTATAGGGTTAGATGTTCCTAGACGAGCTAAAGTTATAAGGATGATGCTCCTTGAGATAAACCGCCTTATAAGTCACCTTTTTTGGTTGGCTACAACAGCGCTAGATATCGGTGCTATGACTATCTTTTTATATGCCTTTAGAGAAAGAGAGTATCTTATGGATATCATCGAGGGGTATTGTGGAGCAAGATTAACTCATGCAGCTATCCGTATAGGTGGGGTTCCACTAGATATACAAGATAGTTTTATAGCTCAGCTTAGAACATTTTTAGACAAACTCCCACAAAATATAAAAGACTATGAAGACCTACTAGATACTAACCGCATATGGCGAATGAGAATGGAAGAGGTTGGAGTTATAAGTAAAGAGATGGCTCTTTCATGGGGCTGTAGCGGTGTTATGTTAAGAGCTAGTGGAGTTGCTTGGGATATAAGAAAAGAGGAGCCTTATGAGCTTTATGATGAGGTTGAGTTTAATGTTCCAGTATCTGATAAAGGCGATAACTTTGCAAGATACCGTCTATATATGGAGGAGATGAGAGAGTCTGCTAAGATACTTGAGCAAACTATCGATATGTACCATCAGTGTGTAAAAGATAACGAGACAGCACTCATGGCTCATGCACCAAAATATATATCGGCACCAAAGCTAGATATCATGACTCAAAACTACTCTTTAATGCAACACTTTGTACTTGTAACACAAGGTATGAGACCGCCTGTTGGAGAGGTTTATGTAGCTACTGAATCCCCAAAAGGTGAGCTAGGCTACTACATAAACTCACAAGGTGGACCATACCCTTATAGGCTAAAGCTTAGAGCGCCATCGTTTTACCATACAGGGATTTTAACAGACCTACTTCCAGGGCATTATATCCCCGATGTTGTCTCTATTATTGGTACTACAAATATCGTATTTGGTGAGGTGGATAGATGAAAAGGTATGATCTTAGACACTTAAAAGATGGGTTTGAGGGTAGAATGAAAGAGATTTTAGCTGAGCATAAAAGTGGCGAAGTTGCTATCTTTTTGTTTGAGATAGGCGATTTTTCACCTATACAGCGATCAGCAGATATAGTAAAAGAGTGCGGTTATGAGCTACTTAACTCTTTAAAATTCAACGAAGTCGATTGGACTATCGTTGCAAAAAAATAGGTAGGGCAAAGCATTGGCAAAAGTATATTTTTCTACTTGGAACGGCGAGTTTATAAACAACATCGGTTTGGCTGAAGAAGAGTGGAAGGAGTCATCTTATAATCTACCCGAACAATACGATAGCCATAGAGACTCTAAAGCATTTATAGGTTGGGATGGGGTTAGTCTTTTTGATAAAGATGTAGATGTGATCCGTCTAGCTATGGAGTATGCAGCTAACTATCAAGAGTACTCAGAGGCATGTGGAAGATGTGCACCTGGTAGATGGGGCGGTAGAATCTTATACGATCAGCTAGACAAAATCGCTAGAGGCGAGGGTGAGATGAGTGATCTTGAACACCTAAAAGAGATTGGTAAAAGTATGCAAGTCACATCAAAATGTGAGATCGGCAAGACTGTACCAAACCCTATATTAGACATTATGGAGCATTTTGAGCATGAGTTTTTAGAGTGTATAAATGAGAAAAAACAATCAAAACACTACGGCTTAGATCTAAGCTAT
>JBAYYR010000085.1:0-5519 GCA_041672945.1 Sulfurimonas sp.
CAACCTAAAAGAGTGTGGTGCATGTGAGTATCATCTACACGATGAAAAAGGTCGAATCATAGTCACTATAGAGGCAGATAGTGTCGCAGGAGAGCTTGAGAAACTAAAAGTTATAGAGGCGATAGATCATGTTATAACCGCCGATATGCAGATGAGTTATAGTGAAGATGAGCTAGATGCCCACATGGAAGTGATAGCAAATGGTGATGCGGTGCCAAAAATGTTAAATGATGATAATATACCAGTTGAAAACATCACCTATAGCGGGGATCTTAAAAAACGAGAAGATCTAGTAAGCTTTGCTAAAAAATTTGATGATATAAAGAGGTAGATTTTGGAAGTTGTATTTAGCGCACACATAAAAAAAGCACAAAACCAAAATGGCTATGAGATAATCCTTGAAGACAAACAAAGCTCTAAAGTTGAACTATGTAAAGATGTAGAGGAGTTTTCCAAAAAGATAGAGGAGATGGGTGCTATCTATCAAGGCTCTATAGATGAAGTGAGATGGAGTAAAGATGAAGATCTGCACCCACTCATACTAGATAACATAAGACTAGAGATGATGCACATAGAACAGGAGATAAAACAAGACTCATGATAAAAGAGGCAAAAGCACTACACACAACCGCCTATCTAACACTAGATGAGATAGAGAAAAATCTTGATGGAGTTGAGTACATCATCATGGCTGAGCCATCACCATCTAAGTTTAAAGATACTCCAATACACTTTAGTATATTTTTAAACACAAAAGATGAGCTAAGCAAAGAGGTCTCAGAGATGGTTTTAGACAAACTAAGAGCTGAGCATGGCATAGGTAAACCAACTGAGCTACTAGCCACCATCAAAGGTGTAGGGTTTGGTATAACAGAACAACAAAGTGCTATGCCACTACTTCTTATAGAGCAAAAAGATATCATTAGCATCCCCCATACACTTATGTATGTTTATGATTTTTTAGCCGATGCAAGTGGTTATGAAGAGGTAAAAACTCATAGTTTAACGGGCTGGAGTTATATAAAAAACTAGCTAGAAAAGAGGCTTAAAAAGAGTTGTATTGTAGTAGCATTTACTATATCTATGAAAAATGCCCCACAAAGTGGCACGATAAGAAATGCTCTATATGAGTAGCCATGGGTGTTTGCGATCGATTGCATATTTGCCATAGCAGTTGGTGTTGCACCTAGCCCAAACCCGCAATGCCCCGCACAAAACATACTAGCATCGTAGTTTTTCCCCATAGCCCTAAAAGTGACAAAATAGGCATAAAGCAACATCACAACAACTTGCGATAGAAGTATAACAGCAAGTGGAGCAGCTAAGTCTGATAGTTGCCAGAGTTTTAAAGATAAAAGTGCCATAGCAAGATATAGCGATAGCGATATATCTAAAGATATCTCTAGCACACCATCTAAATCTTTAGCTTTGCTAAATCTAAAGAGTAGATTTCTAAGCACCACCCCACTAGCTAAGGCCCATACAAAGAGCGGAAGCTCCAAAAAACTACCTTTAGTTAAACTAGCTAGTATATCAGCAGATACAAAAGATGTAGCGATTAGCCCAATTACCATAAGAACACTACTTGAGGTGATAGGTGTTTTTTGCTCTTGTTTTAGCGTAGCCATAGACTTGTTATCTTGTTTGAGATTGTGCTTTTTTATAAGCAAATTTGCTAGTGGTCCGCCAACTACTCCACCCGCAACAAGCCCAAAAGTAGCAGCCGCCATCCCAAGAGCCATCGCCCCTTCTATCATATACTTTTGCTCTAGCACATCTCCCCAAGCCCCCGCAGTTCCATGCCCACCACTTAGAGTTATAGAACCCGCTATTAGCCCTATAAGTGGGTCGATACCAAGTAAAGTGGCTAAGGATACACCAACGATATTTTGGACAAATATAAACCCTGCTATAACGGCTAAAAATGCAAAAAGCCCTTTTCCACCCTCTTTTAGCTTAAAAAGATCGGCTCCAAGCCCTATTGAGATAAAAAACATAAGCATAAGAGAGTTTTGAAGTTCACTATGAGTTGTGATACTAAAATCCAAAAAACTATGAGCCAAACTAAGAAGCATAGCTACACTAAGTCCACCTGCTACGGGGATAGGGATGTTGTATTTTTTTAAAAAACCAAACTTAGTGAGTAAATATCTACCTATAAGCAAAACAACAATAGCTAAAAATAGAGTATAATGAGCATCCAATTTTATATCCATAAGTCGCATTATATCTATGTTAGGAAAAAGAGTGAAATATAGAAGTTTAAAAGAAGATATCGAGGTTTTAGAAAAAGCCCTTCCACCACATAAAGATGATGGTTTTTTAGGTAGCCGACTTGACCCACAAGAGGCTAGTTTGGTTTTGCTTCCAGTCCCATGGGAAGCTACTGTATCTTATGGTGAGGGTACTGCAAAGTCTAGTAAAAATATACGATTAGCATCTCATCAGCTAGATTTGGAACACTACCTATATAAAAAGCCGTATAGTGCTGGTATAGCGATGTTAAAAGAGGATAAAAACATAGCAAAACTAAGCAAAAAAGCTAGAAAAAAAGCACTAAAAGTTATAGAAGCACTTGAGAATAATCAAGAAGATAAAAAAGCACTTGAGTTTGTAAATCGTGCTTCAGATGAGCTAAATTTATATGTTTATAAGCAGAGTTTGAAGCTTTTAGCAGATGGTAAATCTGTAGCGGTAGTAGGGGGTGATCACTCAAGCCCGTTTGGACTTATAAAAGCACTAAATGATACTCAAAAAGAGAGCTTTGGTATACTACATGTTGATGCCCATCATGACCTAAGAGAGGCTTATGAGGGGTTTGCTTACTCCCATGCTAGTATATTTTATAATGTCCTAAATGAGTGTCAAAAGGTATCAAAACTACTCCAAATAGCTATCCGCGACTACAGCAAAGAGGAAGCGAGTAGAGCAAAAAAACATAAAGATAGAGTCGATGTACTTTATGATAGTGCGATACAAGGTGCCTTAGCTTGTGGCAAAAGCTTAGAAGATATCTTTGCCCCATATATAGAAAAACTACCTAAAAACATCTATCTCTCCATCGATATAGATGGACTTGAGCCACTAAACTGCCCAAATACAGGCACTCCTGTACCAAGTGGGCTTAGATACGGCGAACTTGAGCATCTTATATATATGGTTGTAAAAAGCGGTAGAAATATCATCGGTTTTGATCTTTGCGAAGTTGGAGATGGTGAGTGGGATAGTAATGTTGGTGCTAGAGTGCTATATGGACTTTGTGGAGCTCTTATAACTTCACTTAAGGTGTAGCAAATAAGAACTCATCCGTATTGAAGATCTAAAACTATTTTGATAGCCTTTTTAGTTAACTTACCAGACAGATATATTTTAATATTTAACTATATCCTCTTCAAAATCACTAAGTTCGATCATTTCGGGATTTGTTTTATACTCCTCTACCATCAAAGATGCTTCGGCTCTTAATTTCTCTCTATTTTTTTGCTTTATATACTCTTGTATTGCGGTTTGATAGATACTATTCATTGAGATTTTTATCTTATTTCTTTTCATCTATTACTAAAACACAAAGGGGCTTAAGCCTCTTTGTCTAAGATCGAGTAGCCTCTATCTGCAAGCTCTTTATCGACTAGCTCTAAAGCTCTTTTCATAGTCTCTTGAGATATATCTGGAAGTTTTGCTCCCCAAATATCCTCAGCCTCCTTAAACCCCTGAAGCATCCCCTCGCGACCTGCACGGAGTAGTTTTTCATCACCATTTGCACCATTTATAACAAAATCTGCTATCCTTTGAGAGGTTTGTTTTACCCCAAAAAAACCATCCTCACCTATTAACTCTTTTGCCTCATCTTGAGTAAGCTCATTTAAAGGCTTACCCCCGTAGCCAATATCTCTTAAAAAGCTAGTAAAATCATCTACCTCACCTTTAGCAAAAAGACCACCCTGCACACCCGCAGAGTTTAACATCATAGCTTGAGAATTAGCCCTCATCTCTGAGCGAATCGCATCGACATCTTCTTGTGAAATCTTCTCAGTAAATACAGATTTTATCTTGCTAGTATCTTTACTCTGCTCTACTTGAGGCATCTGTGGCATAGCTGAACTTATCTTCATGAAAATCCTTTTCTCTTTTATACCATATATATCGACATAAATCATTTACTTTTAATACATTTTTAGGATATAATCCCACCCGATGATAGATTTAAATCTGATGCTAAAGCTCTTCGTTGATACATCTAGTTAAATTTTTGACTCCACTTTAAGATGTTTTATTCCAAAGTGATTTTTTATAAACAAAGGTAACACAAATGGCACAATTGCTAGAGGGATCAGTAAAATGGTTCAATGATGAGAAAGGCTACGGCTTTATATCTCAAGATGGTGGTATGGGGGATGTTTTTGTACACTTCCGTCAGGTAAATAGAGTAGGCAACGAAAGAGTAACACTTAAAGAGGGTCAAAGAGTTAGCTTTGAGCTAGGTGAAGGTCAAAAAGGTCCACAAGCTCAAAATGTAACTGCTATATAACACAAAATCGAGGATCTTCCTCGATTTGAGTTACCATCTCCATCTCTTCATCTGTTTTTATCACTAAAATCTTAACTTCGCTATCTTTTTTTGAAATGATAGTCTCATTTTTTATATTTTTCACAACATCTACACTCTCACCCATAACCCGCTCTCTTAACATAGCACTATTTTCACCTATACCACCACTAAAAACTATACCATCGACTCTACCTAAAAGCTCCCTATAGGCACCTATATATTTTTTGATCCTTCTAGCAAAAATCTCTATAGCTAACTCATCGTCAATCTTTTGAAAATCGTTACTCTTAGCAAGTGCAACTAATCCTGATTTTTTGTTTAGTATATCATCAACCTCATCTATACTAAGCCCTAACTCTCGTTGCATATAAAAAATAACTCCAGCATCAATATCGCCACTTCGACTCCCCATCACAAGCCCCTCAAGTGGGGTAAAACCCATAGAAGTATCGATACTTTTACCATTTTTTATAGCACAAACACTAGCACCATTTCCTAAGTGAAGTGTTATAAGGTTTAGCTCATCTATATTTTTTTGAAGCAAATTTGCTGCTTTTTTAGTTAAATAAGAGTGGCTAAGTCCATGAAATCCATACTTTCTTACTCCATATTTTTCATAAAACATAGGATCAATCGCATATAAAAATGCCTCTTTTGGCATAGTGGTATGAAAAGCGGTATCAAAAAGTGCAACTTGTTTTAGGTTTGGCATTAGCTCTTTTGCCATAATTATCCCCGCTAGATTTATCTCATTGTGGAGCGGGTTTAGGTTTTTAAGAGATTTTAGTCTCTCTATAACCTCATCATCTATAAGTGTTGGTTTTGTAAAAAACTCCCCGCCATGAACAACTCTATGGGCTAGTATATCTATAGTTTTAAACTCATCCTCCATAGTATCTATAAGAGTTTTTAGTGCATCTGCATGGTTTTTTATATTTAGCAGATCTGTTTTACTATAAACATCTGAGAT
>JBAYYR010000086.1:0-5512 GCA_041672945.1 Sulfurimonas sp.
CCCATAGTTGCCACAAAGCAAGGTCACGATAGCTCAGCAGT
The DNA here is from genome assembly GCA_041672945.1 of Sulfurimonas sp. Classification (GTDB taxonomy): domain Bacteria; phylum Campylobacterota; class Campylobacteria; order Campylobacterales; family Sulfurimonadaceae; genus JBAYBZ01. The sequence goes on from JBAYYR010000086.1 coordinate 42, forward strand.
TGCTTATGATGCTATAAGTTCAGCTAAAGCAAAAGGGTTTGATCATGTTATTATCGACACAGCAGGGAGACTTCACACCCAAACAAATCTAGCAAATGAGCTAAAAAAGATAGTCCGTATCTGCGATAAAGCTCATAGTGGCTCACCACATAGAAAACTTCTTATCATAGATGGTACACAAGGGAACTCAGCGATAAATCAAGCAAAAGCTTTTCATGAGATGGTAGGGGTTGATGGTATTATCATCACCAAACTAGATGGAAGTGCTAAGGGTGGGTCTATTTTTAGTATAAGCGATGAGCTAAAGCTACCGATTCTTTATATAGGTGTAGGTGAACAACCAGATAACTTTTTGGAGTTTAGTAAAGATGAATTTGTCGATGGTTTACTAGATGCGATATATATAAAAACCCCCGAGTGAGAAGCTCGGAGGTATATAAACTAGGAAAGGGAGATATGGACTAAACTTAGAAGTTTAGACCGATTTTTGCTATAAGATAATGAGCTCTTGCAACATCATCACGTTTTACATTTAGATAAGCCCCGCTAAGATCAAGTGGACCAAAAGATTTTTTAGCCACAACTGCGATCTCTTTTAGCCTTGTATCTTCTGTACTGCTTTTTACATCAGTATAAGATAACATAGCATCAAACCAACCATCTAGTGGTGAACTAGCACACACTTTATAAGCTCTAGCATCGTTATCTGTTACAACATCCATGCCATAGTTCCAGTATGTTTTAGTGTAGAGTTTTGTATCTCCACTAGCAGTAGCGACATTGTAACCAGCTGCTGATAAACCTTTTTCTTTATCACCAACTTTTGAGTAGGCTAGTTTTATAGCTCCTACATCTTTCATCTTGTATCCACCCATAACTGCCCAAACTTTGTTATCGTCTAGTCCTGTGTGTGAATCATAATCAAAGTTAGAAAATTGAGCTCCTGCTAAGATACCATCTATGTTTAGGTCTGCTTGTAACCATAGCGCATTTGCTACATTTTTAACAGCATAGTACCAAGCTTGAGTAGTTAGTGGTTTCCATGAGTTGTTTACAGCACCAACAGCATAAGCACCATCTCCACCAAAAGTGTTAAATTCACCATCTGTATCTACAACTCCAGCGAATGCTAGTGGCACTCTACCAACAGTTTCTAGATCGATAAGTCCATCTTGTGTACCATTTCCATTTCCTATCCAAGCACCAACTAAAGTTGTATCTGGGATATCTTGATTTATAAGAGCGATCGCTTCAAAAGTGTTTGTCTCAGCTGACCATTTTTCACTAAATGCTAGTGGAGTATCAAGCTCCATTCTACCTATTTGAGCAGTAGTTTTACCCGCAGTAGCTGCTATATAAGCCTCTGTAAAATAGTTTTCAGTACCAACTTTAGCTGGATAGTGGTGATTTCCGCCCTTAACGGTCGCAGAGTGAGCCGAGCCCCAAACATTTGAAACTAAACTATTTTCTAAACCTAAAGTTGTTAAAACTGTATAAGCAACTTTGCCACTTAGTGTAACATAATCATTTTTAAGTAGATCTGCACTTAGAGCTAGATTTAAACTTGCATCAGCAGCTGAGCTATCTTTATCGAAAAACTTAGCTTTTGATTTATCACTAAAACCAGTAGTTCCATACATAACTGTATCACTAGATTTGATAGTTCCATAAAAAAGATTTACATTCCCATCAAACTTTACACTATCTGTTATAGTTTTTAGTGCATCATTATCTGCATATACACTTGAACCAACTAGCAGTGCTGCCACTAAACTCATTTTTGTTATCTTCATCTACATTTTCTCCTTTTATTTGTAGTTCTAATATTATTTATAAATTTTAATAAATTCTTTATAAAACAACAACATTTATGACACTTTATAGACAATATGTTACAAAAATAAACACTTTTAAATGTTTTTTTATGTTTTTTTATATTTTAATAATAGTTGTAAAATAGGATAATATTCATCTTTTTTAGAAGCAATATCACATTTTTTTATCACAAAAGTATATTTACTAAAACATACATATAGCTATTATGATAATCTAAACCTATATTATTCATTACTATTATTATCAAAATATATTATATTAAATATAAAATTTATAGCTTTTAAGATATAACTATTTAAAATAGCTCATCTTTAGTGCTATTTAATATTTGTTTAAAGTTTTGTTATATAGAATGTGATATCACAAAAAACATAGAACAACATTGTGATGCATAGATTTATAATTTTTTATAGGTTTGTGTCTAAAATAAGGGAGGGGTTATGAACAAAATCACAAAGATATCATTAGCGGCTTCGATGCTTCTAGGTGTTAGCTCAACTAGTCTTCAAGCAGCCGATATTTTAACAAACATAAAAGCTGATGGTCAAATCAGAGCAAGATACGAGATGGCAGATGTTAAGGGGAATGGACTAGATAAGGCAAATGCCTTTACAAATCGTTTAACCTTGGGGGTTGGTGCTGATATAGCTGGACAAGACTGGATAAGTGCTTATGTGCAGATGACAAATGTAAGTGCACTAAATGATCACTATTCACCAGAAGATACTAACTATGATGGCGTAGGTGACCCTAGGCAAACTCGTCTAACTCAGGCATATGTAGATCTAAAGTACAACAAAACTCTTCTAAGAGCTGGTCGTCAAAGTGTTGGACTAGATAACCAAAGATTTGTTAGTGCGGTTGACTGGAGACAGATGCATCAAACTTATGATGCTATAGCATTAGTCGATAACACAGTAGAGAACCTAAACCTACTAGTTGGTTATGTGACTCAAGTAAATGGTCCTACCACTGCAAGAGGAACCGACACAAGAGCGGTACTTTTACATGCTGCTTATAGTGTGATGCCTGAGCTTAAAATCACAGCATATGACTATATGATAGGTGCTGGAACTGGTACTCCAAATGGTGTTCCAAACAATCGAGCTACTATCTTAGGTGGCGGTAGCGATACTTATGGTTTAGCCCTAACAGGTGATATCAAACCAGCTGAAGATGTAACTATAACTTATCGTGCTGAAGCTGCAAAGCAAAAAAAGGCATCTCTAAAAGTTCATAGTGGTAACACTAAGCCAAACAACAGAAGTGCAAAATACTTTATGCTTCAAGCCGATGCTGATATATATGGCTTTTTAGCAGGATTCCAGTATGAGGTTTTAGGTGCTGCTAAAAGAGCGGGTGATTTAGCATTTATGACTCCACTTACTACTAGACATGGTTTCAATGGTTGGGCTGATGCTTTTAACCCAGGCAATATGCCAGAACAAGGTCTTAGAGATCTAAACTTCTCACTAGGTTATAAAAACAGTATGCTTGGTATGTTTAAAATCAATTACCGTGATTTTAGATCAGATAAAAAGAGCATAAAATACGGTACAGAGTGGGATGCAATATATACAAGAGCTATCCCAGGGGTAGAGAACCTAAGTGGTATGCTAAAGTTTGCTAAGTTCAATGCTAAAGAGAGTCAAGTTGCAAAAGCTAAGGCGGCAGCTGGAACCAATGGTGACTATAGTGCTATGGTTGATACTACCAAATTTTGGGCGATGTTAGATTTTAAATTTGCTACAAAATAGTTTTAATTAGCCCCAAAGAACTCCTAGCTTTGGGCTAAAACTACTTTTCATTTTTCCTAAACTCTGTTTTTTTCATTTTCTTCCAGAGTTTAGGGTTTTCATATGGTTTTATTTTTACAGTGTCATTACTTTGTCATTCCAGACTTGATTTGGAATCCACACCACTTGTCATTCCAAGCTCGATTTGGAATCTATAACTATACAGATGAGATTCTGAGTCAAGCTCAGAATGACTGGGGGTTTTGTCGTTGCTGACTTATCATATTGTCATTCCAGACTTGATCTGGAATCCACACCACTTGTCATTATAAACTTGATTTGGAATCCACACCACTTGTCATTCCAAACTCGATTTGGAATCTATAACTATACAGATGAGACCCTGAATCAAGTTCAGGGTGACTGGGGATTTTGTCATTCCAAACTCGATTTGGAATCTATCTATTCTCTTTTTTAAGCTTAGATATGAGTACAAAAAACAGAGGTATAAAGAGTATCGCTAAAAATGTTGCACTAAGCATTCCACCAACAACACCAGTACCGATCGAGTGTCTACTAGCAGCACCAGCACCACTACTAAATACAAGCGGTGAAACACCCAGTATAAAAGCGAGTGAAGTCATGATAATAGGTCTAAAACGGATTTTAGCAGCATCGATAGCGGCATCTAAAAGCTTCATACCCTGCTCTTGTTTTTGCATAGCAAACTCAACTATAAGTATCGCATTTTTAGCGGCAAGTCCTGCGATAACGAGTATTCCGACTTGAAAATATATATCATTCTCAAGCCCTCTAAAGGTAGTCGCTACAACCGCACCAAATATCCCAAATGGCACAGCCATAAGAACCGAAACAGGCATTAACCATCTCTCATAAAGAGCTGAGAGGATTAGGTATAAAAATATAATCCCAAATACAAAAGCTATAGTACTAGTACTAGATATCTGCTTCTCTTGATAAGCTACACCGATCCACCCTATACTATAACCATCAGGGAGTACATTTTGGCAAACCTCTTCTATAGCATTTAGAGCTTGACCTGAACTATACCCAGGGGCTGCCATACCTGAAACTTTTGCGGCATTAAAAAGGTTAAATCTCTCAACCAAGTCCGCCTCAACCATCTCATGGAGAGTTACAAATGAGCTAAGAGCTAAAAGCTCACCACTACTGCTTCTAACATATATATTGTGCAAATCATCTGGATTTTTTCTAAAACTCTGCTCTGCTTGCATATTTACTTTATAGGTTCTACCATTTACATTGAAGTCATTTACATAGTAGTTCCCAAAAGTAGCATTCATACTCTGATAGATATCGGCTATACTAACACCTTTTGCTATAGCTTTTTGAGTATCTACATCGACTTTATACTTTGGAAATGAGGCATTTAGTGTAGTTCTCATACCAACTAGCTCTGGTCTTTGTGATGCCTCTTCCATAATCTTTTTAACATACGACTCAATCTCTGACATCGATGCACCTGTTCTACTTTGCACATAAAAGTCAAACCCTCCAGCTAAGCCCATACCGTTTATTGGTGGTGGAACAACACCAAAACTAAAACCTTCACTAACACCCATTAGTTGATTGAAGTATTTACCCACAAGTACACCAGCTTGTTGGTCTGGTCTTTTTCTATCATCCCAATCTTGAAGCTTTATAATAGTCGCTGCTGCATTTGTTCTTCTAGCAAAAGTTGTGAAATCCTGCCCAGTAAACTGTATGATATTTTTGATATTTTCTTTATCTTGCGAGAGGATACTATATATCTCTTTTACAGTCTCATCTGTTCTAGCGATAGAAGATGATGGTGGCAACTGAGTAAATACAAAAAGTGTCCCTTTATCTTCAGATGGGACAAACCCTGTTTTTAGG
>JBAYYR010000087.1:0-5504 GCA_041672945.1 Sulfurimonas sp.
TACCTCTCGTGATGATTTTTTACACCATCTAAGATAGTTTTGTTTTTGATGCCATTTTTTAGCAAGATATCTACTGCTGTATTTGTATGATCTTTCATAAGCTCAAACTCTTCATCGCTAAATATCTCATTTTTCTCTATCGCATCAAATGGTAGTTTTTTGTAGCCTATATCATGCACCAAAGAGGCGATGCCAAGTAAAACTAGCTCCTCTTCACTAAGTTTTAGTAACATCCCAAGTCTTAGTGAATATATGCAAACTTGCAAAGAGTGAGATGAGAGGGTATGCTCTTTTATGAAAAAAGCCATAGCCTCATTTATAAATCTTTCGTTATATCTAAGCAGTAGTATAGTAGAACTAACGATCGATTTCATACACTCAACATCTAGCTTATCATCTTTATCTTTGTAAAACTTATCAAAAAATAAATCAGATACCCCATAAAGCACCTCAAGTGCCTCTTTTGTATTATCTTTTTTTTGTCTTATAAGGTGTTTTATATTGTTTTTATTTATAGTTAGCTTCTCATCTTTTTTGATATATAAAGCTTTGTGTTGGTTTAACTTGCTCTTTAAATCCTCATCTAGCAGTGCTAAACTGTGAGAGACAAGCTTTAAACTACCATCTATGCTAATATACAAATCATAAAGTATGCTATCGCCTATCTTTAGGCTATCTAAGCTAAATATCTCAAAATCATCTATATTATTCATGGGCGGTATTTTACCATCTTATCTATAGATAAAGGTTAAATCTGTTAAACTTTTGTATGCAAATAGTAGTAGATAATCTTAGAAAATCTGGCAAGATTTATAAAAAAATGCAAGAGATTTTACCAAAAGAGATAGGTAGTAAAAATAGGCTAAAGATCTATAAAGCGGTCGATTTAGATGGCTATTTTAGTGCTATTTTTGTTATATCTCAAAAGAGTAAGTTTTTTATAAAAGATATAAAAAAGCTAGATGAGCTACTTGTAAAACTCACTATTTATTGTGATCACTCATTTAAACATAAAGTACTTTTTTTAGATGCCCCACTTTGCACAAAAGTAAAGCCACTTCTAAAAAAACAGGGTTGGAGCCTAAAACATGGTACTTTGTGATATTGGCAACACAACCTATAACTTTTATAGCCCTAAAGGGAGTTATAGATTTTATATAGATAGTTTTGATCCATCGAGTATGAGCGAGAGGGTATATTTTATATCTGTAAACCCTTTGTTAAAGCAAAAACTCCAAAAGCTACCAAACTGGGTAGATATATCGCCCCGTGTTGATATGAACAAATACTACCAAACTATGGGGATAGATAGGATTATGGTTTGTGAGGCTATAAACGATGGGGTTATTATCGATGCAGGGAGTGCTATAACGGTTGATGTTATGGAGCAAGGCAAATTTATGGGTGGCTATATCTACCCTGGTATAGAGGCGATGAGTAGAGCTTATAGAGGGATATCTGAGCTTTTAGCCTACTCATTTAACTTTGAGATAGATTTAGATAAAATGCCAAAAAATAGCGAAGATGCCATAAGTTATGGTTTTTTAAAAACACTCTACAGTGAGGTTTTAAGCCATAAAAAACAGATATATCTTTGTGGTGGTGATGCAAAAGTGTTTGCTAAAATCTTTAAAGATGCCATAGTTGATGAAGATCTTGTTTTTAAGGGTATGAGAAAATTTATAAAGGGTGAAGTATGTTAAGTGTCGCACTTCCTAAGGGTCGTATAGCAAAAGAGACTTTGGAGATTTTTGAGAAGATATTTGGTAGTAGTTTTGCTTTTGATGATAGAAAGCTTATACTAGAGACTCCAGATTTTAAGTTTTTGTTAGTTAGAAACCAAGATGTAGCTACATATGTTTACCATCAAGCAGCCGATATCGGGGTGGTAGGGTTAGATACCCTAGAAGAACAAGAGCTTGATGTTATAAGACTTTTGGATATGCGAAGAGGTATATGCAAAGTCTCTATAGGGATGAGAAAAGGTGAGAAACTAGACCTAAGCAAGAGTGAACTAAGGGTCGCTACAAAGATGGTAAATATCACTAAAAGATACTTTGAAGATAGAGCAGTTCCTGTTGAGATCATAAAACTATACGGCTCTATAGAGTTGGCTCCACTTATCGGACTTGCCGATATGATAGTCGATGTGGTTGAGACGGGTGCTACAATGAAGCAAAATGGCTTAGAGGTTGTTGAGGATATTATGGACTCATCTACATACCTAATATGCAACAAAAACAGCTATATCCAAAAAAAAGATGAAGTGCTTGATATATACGAAAAGATAAGTAAAATAGTATGAGTAAGGGACTTGAACTATATGCAAAGGTTGAGCATCTACTAGGCATAGAAGATGCAACCGATAAACTCCACCACCTTTTTTTAAGTGAACTTGAGGAGTATAGCCCAAAAACACTGCTAGATGTTGGGTGTGGGCGAGGCGGATTTATGAAGCTTATGCAAGAGGAGGGTGTTAGGTGTGTCGGGATAGATAAGAGTGAAGTTATGGTTAGCGAGTGTCAAAAGCAAGGCTTAGAGGCATATAAAAAAACCATAGATGAGCTAGATGGTAGTTTTGATGCAATAGTTAGCATATTTGATGTGCTAAATTTTTTTGATGAAAATGAGCTAAAGAGTTTTTTAGATAGTGTCGCTACAAAACTAAACGATGGGGGAGTTTTTATAGCAGATATAAACTCACTTTATGGTTTTAGAGATGTCGCTGAGGGTTCTATGGTAAATGAGAGTGAAGATGAGTTTTTAGTTGTCGATGCAACTTATGAAGATGATCAACTCCTAACAACTTTTACACTTTTTGCCAAACAAAATGATAACTGCTACACAAAACATCAAGAGAGTTTAACTCAGTATTTTCACAAAACAACAGCTTTTATCAAACACCCAGAGTTAAAACTTAAGCAAAAACAACCATTTTCACTCTACGATACTAAGGATAAAGTTTTACTAATCCTTCAAAAAGTATAATTCCAATAAAAAAGGTAATAAATGTCAACATATATTTTTGGTCACACAAATCCAGATAGTGATTCGATAGTCGGTGCTATAAGTTTAGCTTATCTTAAAAATGCGATAGGTGAGGATTGTGTTGCAGTTAGACAAGGCGAGATTAGCCCTGAGACTCAGTTTATACTAGATAGATTTGGTTTTGATGCACCTGAGCTTAAAACTTCATTTGCAGGTGAAAAAGTATATTTAGTCGATTTTTCAGACTTAGCACAAGCTCCAAAAGATATAAAAGACTCAACTATTTTAGGGATAGTAGATCATCATAAACTAGGTGATATCACTACAGATACCCCGCTTGAGTGTTGGATAAGACCCATCGGATGTTCAAACACAGTTATAAAAGAGATGTATGATCACTACAAAGTAGATATCCCAAAAGATATAGCGGGTATGATGATGTGTGCGATACTTAGTGACACTGTGATATTTAAGTCCCCAACTTGTACCAAGGTAGATACTAAAGCAGTTAAGGAGCTTAGCCAGATATGTGCTATAGAGGATTATAAAGCACTAGCTATGGAGATGTTTATAGCAAAATCGGCTATAGATGGGGCTAGTGCAAGAGATCTTAACACAAGAGACTATAAAGCTTTTGATATGAACGGTGTTAAGGTAGGAGTAGGGCAACTTGAGATGGTAGATATATCGGCACTTGATAGCAGAGTAGATGAGCTATTTGCCGATATGAAGCTTATGAAAGAAGAGGGTGGTCTTCATACCATACTTATACTTTTAACAGATATCATGAAAGAGGGTTCAAGACTTTTAGCACTAAGTGATGATATGAGCAAGGTTGAGAGTGCTTTTGGTGTAAAAGTAGAAGATAATGAAGCATGGCTAGATGGAGTTTTGAGTCGTAAAAAGCAGGTTATACCGTTTTTACAACCACAATTTGCATAGTTAGTGTGGTATAATTGAGTTATTATGCAAGTAACTCAAGCAGGTTTTTACAACCAAGATAGTTTTTACTATAACTCTAAAGAGTCTAAAGAAGATGAAAAATCTGTAGATAAAAGTGAATCTAACCCAAATGAGCTTAGCCAAGAGGAACAAGCTGAGGTAGATAAGCTTGAAGCGATAGATACTCATGTAAGGGCTCACGAAGCAGCACACCAAGCAGTTGGCGGTGCTTTAGCTGGAGCCGCTTCTTTTACTTACCAAAGAGGGCCCGATAATAAAATGTATGCCATAGGTGGTGAAGTGCCTATAGCTACTAGAGAAGCTCAAACCCCAGATGAGACGATACAAATAGCACAACAAGTTATAGCCGCAGCTCTAGCACCATCTGATCCTAGTCCGCAAGACTATTCAGTCGCTTCAAGTGCTACTATGATGATAAAAGCACAACAGCAAAAAGCTAAAGAGTCCCAAGATGAGGCCAATGGCTTAGAGGCTTATAAAGATGAAAAAGAGCAAAAAAACAATTTAGATATAACTATATAGTGTAAAATATTTTATAATTAGATAAGTGGAGTAAAAGTGGCTCCGGATACTGGATTCGAACCAGTGACCAAGCGATTAACAGTCGCCTACTCTACCGCTGAGCTAATCCGGAATAGAAGTTATAAATGGTGTCAAGAGGGAGACTTGAACTCCCGACCTCCGGCTTATGAGACCAGCGCTCTAACCAGCTGAGCTACCTTGACATCAATTTAGAGATGGAATTATATAAACCCAAAGCTTTAAGTTAGCTAAGTTTTTGATATTTATAGGAAAATAGTTTATCTTAGTTTTATGGCTAAAATATATTTACTAAGTGCTATCAAGTAAGTTTAGTCGTATAGGCTAAGAGTATTGACTTTGTTACTTAAAATGAGTAAAATTTCGCTTTGAAAAACAATTATAATCTAAACAAGGAGTTAAAGGTGAATTTTCAACCACTAGGTAAAAGAGTTTTAGTAAAACGCTCAGATGAGCAAAATACCACAGCAAGCGGGATCATCATACCAGACAATGCACAAGAGAAACCATCGATGGGTGAAGTTGTAGCGATTAGCTCAGAAGTTAGCGAACTATCTTGTGGGGATAAGGTGGTTTTTGGTAAATATGGTGGAAATGAGATAACACTTAATGGCACAAAGTATCTTATCTTAGAGACAGAAGATATTTTTGGAATAATTAAATAATTTTAGGAGTAAACAATGGCAAAAGAGATAATTTTTTCAGATGAAGCAAGAAATGCTATAGCAAGAGGTGTAACAAAACTAAGCGATGCGGTTAAGGTTACTATGGGACCTAGAGGGCGAAATGTACTTATACAAAAAAGCTATGGAAACCCAACCATAACAAAAGATGGTGTTAGTGTAGCAAGAGAGATAGAGTTAGCCGATAAGCTTGAAAATATGGGTGCAACTTTAGTTAAAGATGTAGCATCTAAAACAGCAGATGAGGCGGGAGATGGCACTACAACGGCTACTGTTTTGGCAAATGCTATATTTAGCGAAGGGCTTAGAAACATAACAGCAGGAGCAAAT
>JBAYYR010000088.1:0-5499 GCA_041672945.1 Sulfurimonas sp.
CCATAGTCATAGACAAAGCAAAAGATAAAGGTAGCTACCCAGATGAGTACAATGCTTCACTTATACCTGCGATCTACTTTATAGACCCAAAAACCGAAAAAAAACTATATGAGATAGTCGCCTACAAATCAAAACAAGAGTTTTTAGAAGAGCTTGAAGTGCTAAAGGGGGAGTTAAAATGAGACTTATTTTAGCGATACTTTTTAGTATATCTTTGTATGCTGAGTCGGTTTATACACTAGATCATATGAGAAGTTTAGATATCTACATAGCAAATAAAACTCCATTTATAGGGCATGAAGAAAAAGCAGAGATAACAGAGCTACTAAAAACTACTCTTAGTGAAAATGGGTTTGTCTTTGATGCACACGACCCTATAAACCTTATAGTAGCGATAAACTCAAAAGAGTACGATAGTGATGAGTTTGTGATAAATCTAGACTTTATACTAGCAGAGGAAGTGACAGCCCACCGTGAGGGAAAAGATGTAAAAACATTTGCAAACACCTACCACACAAGCGAACTTATAGAGAGCGATGAGCCGTTTGTTGATACTATGCAAACTATAGAGATTATGCTTCAGCAGTTTATAAAATCGTACAAACTAGACAATGAGGAAGATTAATGGATTTTGAGACAAAACTAAAAAATGCAAAAGAGATACTAGAGACCCTATCAAAGCCCGACATAACACTAGAAGATAGCATAAAGTTTTATGAGCAAGGTATGAAAGAGATAAAAGATGCAAACAAAATCCTTCAAGATGCACAGATAAAGATAGAGACCATAAAGAGTGGTGAGTGAGAGCAGCAGTTTTACAACTTAGCTCTCAAGGGATGAGCTCTACTAAGTTTTATAACTATGTTCGTATCGCCCACAAACAAGGTGTAAAAGTACTACTTTTAGGCGAATATATACTAAACCCTTTTTTTAAAGAGCTTCAAGATATGACACCATCTATGATAGCCGAACAAGAGCGGTTTCAGAGCAAAGTTTTAAGCGAACTATCTAAAGATTATGAGCTAAGTATACTAGCCCCGCTCTTAAGTGTTAAAAAAGGTAAAATCTACAAAACCATATCCCGTTTTAGTGGTGGTAAAAGGTTCAACTACGAGCAACAAATCCTTATAAACTACTCACACTGGAACGAAGAGAGATTTTTTGCAAATGAGATAAAAGAGCTTAAGGCTCCACCTGTTTTTAGTGTAGATGGTTTTAGATTTGCCATACTAAGCGGGTTTGAACTACACTTTGATGAGCTTTTTATACTCCTAAAAGAGAAAAATATCGACTGCTTACTGCTCCCTAGTGTAAGTACTTTTGATAGTTATGAGCGGTGGAAAAACCTTATACTATCAAGAGCATTTACAAACAACTTCTACATACTAAGAGCAAATCGCATAGGTGAGTTTAAAGACAAAGATACCACTTGGAAGTTTTATGGCGACTCAGTACTAGCTTCACCAGATGGCGAACTACTTGAGCATTTAGGTGATAAAGAGGAGCTACTTATAGCAGATATGAGCCACAAAGAGGTAGTTGAAGCTAGAAGATTTTGGGAGTTTAAGTCTACTATAAAGGCTAGAAAATGAGAGAGTATTTTCATAGACAGATACAGCTTTGGGGGGAAGATACCCAAAAATCACTTCAAGATAAAAAAGTGCTTATAGTTGGTGCAGGTGGACTTGGAAGCTCACTTGGTTTTGCTCTTGGTTCTAGCGGTATAGGTGAGCTACACTTAGTAGATTTTGATGATGTAAGCCTACACAATATCCATAGACAAATAGCTTTTAAACTAGGTGATGAGGGTAAAAACAAGGCTAGTATAAATGCCGATGTTATAAAAAGTAGATGTAGTTTTGTAGATGTTTTTGCTTATGATATAAAGTTTGATGAGTTTATAAAAAGTGCTAAAAAATTTGATCTTATTATAGATGCCACCGACAATATCCAAACAAGAAGAGAGATAGATACATTTGCCAAAAACTCTAATACCCCGTGGATATATGGCACAGCAGAGGCTTTTCATGGGCAAGTCGCTTTTTTTGATAAAAGTTCATATAACGACTCATTTAGAGCAAAAGACCACACTCCAGCAGGTATAACAGCTCCTATAGTTATGCATATAGCTTCACTTGAAGCACTTATAGCACTAAGATATCTTGCGGGACTTGAGGTTAAAAAAGATTTGCTATACTACTTGTACTTTAATAGCGAGGGTGAGCTTATAACCCAAAAATTCAAACTCTAAGGGGTGCTTTATGTTTAAGTTGCTATTTTTACTACTTATAAGTTTTGGCTCTTTGTTTGCATCTAAAGATGTAGCTATCGATGCAGATATACAAAAAAGTTTGGAGCAGCTAAACAAATACTCCATAGTTTTTGGTAAAGGTAAAAGTAGCGAAGTTTATGTCTTTGTAGATCCACTTTGTAGCTACTCAAGAGCCCTTATGCAAAAGATATATGATAACAAAATGTTGCACCTATCAAACACTTACCGCATACTTTTTTATAGACTCCCTAGGCTAGATTCTGCTAAAACTATAGAGTATATACTAGAATCGCAAGATAAAAAAGCAATGCTCATATCTATCATGATAGAAGATATGAAGCCCGATTTAGAGAACTTTACCGCTAAAGATGAGACAAAAAACATAGTAAAAGAGATAGCTAAAGTTGCTCAGACTCTAGATATGACACAAAGACCTTATATGATAAGCTTCGATAAAGATTCGCCATACTGTAGAGTCTCAGAGGGGATTGTCTCTTGTCTTGAAGAGTTCGATGAAGACGATTAGGCACATTTATTGCTTTTGATATAAAAAAATAATTATGGACAAAATATGAAAATACACTTTATCGGAATCGGTGGCATAGGCATCTCAGGACTTGCAAAGTATATGCACTATAAAAACCACACTGTAAGTGGCTCAGATATAAAAAGCTCAGCTCTAACAAAAACACTAGAAGATGAGGGGATATCTATAACTATACCGCACGATAAAAGTGCCATAAAAGATCAAGATTTAGTGGTCCACTCAGCTATCATAAGACCCGATAATCCTGAGGTTTTAGAGGCTCAAAAAAGAGATATAAAAGTAGTAGCAAGAAGAGAAGCACTGCTAGATATACTAAAAGATTTAAAGGTTTATTCAGTAGCAGGGGCTCATGGAAAAAGTACAACTACAGCGATACTAGCTTCGATCCTTGATGGTTCGGCTATCATAGGGGCTGAATCTAAAGCTTTTGGTTCAAATGTAAGGTTTAGCTCACAAAATAACACCATGATATTTGAGGCAGATGAGAGCGATGGAAGCTTTTTAAACTCAAACCCGCACTGTGCTATAGTGGTAAATGCTGAACCTGAACATATGGAGTATTATGATTATAATTTTGATAGATTTTACGAATCATACAAAAGCTTTATAACATCGGCAAAATGCAGAGTACTAAACGGTGAAGATCCATTTTTAGCAACCCTAAAAGATGATATAGAAGCGATATGGCTCTACCCTAGCAAAGATATAACAAACATAGAGTATGTACTTATAGAAGATGAACCACACACTAAGTTTGAGCTAAAAGATCTTGGAGTTTTTGAGGTTTGGGGTTTTGGAAAACATATAGCACTCGATGCTTCTTTAGCCATCTTAGCTGCTAGTGAGTCGCTAGATATCGAAACTATAAGAGAGAAAATCCTAACATTTAAAGGTATAAAAAAACGATTTGATATAGTTGGTAAAAAACAAAGTGGTGTTATCATCGATGATTATGCTCACCACCCAACAGAGATAAAGGCTACTTTTGAGTCTATAAAAGAGTATGCACAACTAAAAGGCTTTAGTAAAATCACCGCTATTTGGCAACCACACAAATACTCTCGAACTATAGACAACTTAGAGGCTTTTATAGAGTGTTTTGAGGGTGCTAGTGAGCTTATCATACTACCTGTTTGGGAAGCTGGAGAGAGCAAAAGAGATATAGACTTTGAGAAAAACTTTGATCGCTATAACCTAACTATGGCGGACAATATACAAAGAGAGTTAAACACCATAAATATCCAAAAAAATAACCACACCCTAAAAACACTAGACGATGGGCTCATCATCGGCTTTGGTGCAGGGGATTTAACATATCAAATAAGAGGAATAGCCTAATAAAATGACATACCTTATACCTTTAATCATACTTCTTTTAGTATTTTTAATCCTTCACTATTTTACAGAACTTACCCAAAAACAAAAACTATTAACACTCCTTACATTGGGTGTTATTAGCATATTTGCTTCATACTATAACTACTACTCAAACACCCAAAGAGATAGAGTTTTAGAGGTTATAAACAGCTTTAATCAAGGCAAAAGTGTCACTTGTGATGATATAGAGATAACCAAAGAGAACTTTACTTTAAGTATAGGAACCTATACCTTTATAGGGAAAAAAGATGGTGAATTTAGCGGTCAAATGATAAGTGCATCTAGATGCAAATAGTACAACAACTAGATCTAAATGATCATATAGAGCAGTTTAAGAGCTTCTTTTCTCGCTTTGAGACTCTCTATATGGAGGGTGATCAAGAGCTTCACTACCGCTATATAAAAGAGCTAAATAAAACCGAATTTAACTCACCCATAGAGGTTGCAAACCTACAAAACATAAAACTCCACCTTAAAAAACATGGAGTACTCCATTTTGATCAGATATTTGAGATAGTTAAGATAGTTCGCTATTTTCGATATTTTAAAAACAAAAAACTAGAGGGTATTTTAGGCGAATGGTTTGATAAAATAATCATTGAACCACTTTTTTTAGAAGTTGAGTCTTACTTTTTAAGCGATGGAAGTTTTGATGAGAGCAAAGATGAGCGACTACACTCACTAGCTATAAAAACAAAAGAGTTAAAAGCAAACATAAACGACTCACTAAAACGGCTAATACACACTCAAAAACTAGCACCATACCTCATAGACTCACAAGTTCACTACATAAATAGCGAAGAGGCACTTTTAGTTCGTGGCGGATTTAACCACATACTAAAAGGGGCGATAGTTGGTAGAAGTAGCGGTGGTGGGTTTTATGTCTCACCCGATAGCATACTAAAACTAAAAGAGCAGATGAGGTTTGTAGATCAAGAAAGAGAGGTGGTTTTTTATGATTATGCTAAAGAGTTTAGCACAAAACTAGCCACACTTTTACCTTTTATAAACTTTATAGACAAAGAGTTTAGTCGCCTTGATGCTTATCAAGCAAGGGTAAAATTTGCACAAGCAAAAGACCTTAGCATACTAAAGAGTAAAAAAGATACCAAAATAAATCTAGTCGGTTTTATCCACCCTGCCCTAACAAATGCAAAGAGTGTAAGTGTCGATTTTTCTAAAAATATCCTTATGATAACAGGGGTAAATGCTGGTGGAAAAACGATGCTATTAAAGTCGATTTTAAGTGCTGCTTTTATGGCAAGATATATTATTCCACAAAAGATAGATGAGCATAAAAGCC
>JBAYYR010000089.1:0-5449 GCA_041672945.1 Sulfurimonas sp.
TTATTAGAACAGAAGAAGTTTATGAAAGAATTAAAACTATCTCTAGAATCAATACAAGACGATTTAAGACACTTTCAAGAGAGGGTTAACTACTACGCTTATCTTTTAGAAGTAACCTCTAAAAAGGGCATTAGAGCTTATATATTAGAAAAAATATTATCAGTTATGAAAGCAATTGTAAATAAAGATTTATCTGAATCTATGTTACCTGGCTATGAGATGGAAATAGAAGTAGATACTACAGGACGATTATTAATATATTTCATAAGACAGGATGTAGAAAGGAAAATATTATATCAAACCTTATCGGATGGGGAAAAGAGAAGGATAGATTTTCTTATATTACGTTCTTTATCAATAGTAGCACAGATTGGGTTATTTAAGTCTGGAATTAATATAATGTTTTATGATGAAGTATTAGATGTAGTAGATATTCCTGGCATTCAATTATTTTCTAAAATTTTAAAAGAAGAAAGTAAGATATTACCTGTATTAATAATATCTCATAATGAAGATTTACAGGAATATTTACAGGCTGATGATCTGTGGAAGATTGAAAATAGTTCTACTGGTTCTATACTTAAAATATATTAAAATGCTACATATATAATAATATAGTAAAGGATGATTCAAAGAAATGGGCACTATACATGAGGATAATATTATGGTAAAAGAAAAACTTATATGGAAAAAAGAAGGGGTGGTAATAGAAGTATTTGATACTTTTTTTACTGCAATAACACATTTTAGTAATTATGAAGACATGTTTTATACTGAACAGATTGATTTTGAGGAAGTCTCTGAATATGATCTTGATAAGATTAAACCTAATGCTAAATTTAAAGTACAACATTATAGAGTGACTTTTACTAATGGGAGTAAAATTATATGTACGGAGATAATTTTTCATAATAAAATTAAAGAAGATCAAAAAGACAGACTGAGAAAATAATAAAAGAATTAGAAAATAATAAGAAAGACAACAATTAATATTAATTATACTAATAATGAAAGATTTAATAGAAATAAAATATGAAGGAAGAATTTTAAGAGAAGTTTCAGAGAATGAAACAGCCCTGGCTCTTTCCTATCAAGGGATTCAAAAGATCAGCCAAATTAAAGGGTTGGCTAACTTAGTTAAATTGGATGGTCTTTCTTTGAGTAATAATAAAATCGGCAAAATCGACGGGCTTAATAAACTAGTTAATTTGCGTTATCTTGCTTTGTGGGGGAATGAAATCAGTAAAATTGAAGGGCTGGATAAGCTGGTTAATTTGAATGAGCTTGATTTAGATGGAAATCCAATCAGCCAAATAAAAGGCTTAGAAAAGATAAAATGTCTGAGTATTGAGAAAGCTCTTAATCTGTTTTGTGAAAGGGGAGTCCTGAAATTTCAAAAACAGTATAATCTTCCTAATGAATTTTCAGGTAAATATTTAGAAAGTCATCCAAATTTTTTAGATATGTGTAATAATAATAATTTTCTTTTATTTTGTGTAAAAATGATGCAACAACAGAAGGGAATATAAGCTGGAAATGGTAAAAATAAAATATGAGGGAAGAATATTAAGTGTAAATAGAACAGGTAATATGGAAGGAGGAATAAGAGGAGAAAAATGAAAGTAACATTTTGGCAAGATATTGTAAATACAATAGGAGTACGTAAAGTTATTCTTACTTGCCCTTGTTGTAATACATATGTGGATATAGATGAAACAATAGTACAAACTTATATAGATACTTCATTATTATGTCGAAAATGTAATAAATTATTAAAATTATATTATGAATATTCTTATAAAAAAGATATAGGTGATATTCATTATTATCAGCTTATTAAATCAATAACTAATTTAATTATTTTAGATGTATGTGATAATTGCTCTTCTATGGGATATGAGGATTTAATAAGGATTAATTCTAAAGAGATAAAAATTAATAATACTAAAATAAAAAATAATGAGTTTATTTATTTATGTCATACATGTATACAGAAATTTTTAAATGATGATCGAGAACAGGTTATATTTCTATCTACAAAAGATAAAATATCAGGATTAATACCCTGTTGTGGCTGTCCTGATGATAGAAAAGAAGAGGATAAAGATAAATGTATTTCTTGTTTTGAATATAAGAAAGAAGAAGGAGGTAAAAAATGAGTAAAGAAGATAATAAATTTAATTATGATTTAGAGGTAACACCTGAAAAGTTACCTAGTATAATTCAGTATATAGCATCTGATAGATATTTTTATGCTAATTCTGTAGCTGTAGAAGAAGAAAAATTAGCTAAATTAAAATTATTATTAGAAGAAAATGAAGCTTTTATTATGATTTCATTATTAGAATTAGCTGTAAAAGAAGGAAGAAAGAATCCTACAGAACACGAATTAAAAGCGCGAATCACTCTTGATCCTACGAGGAAAGAATTAAAAAGACATATAATAGAACAGATAAAAATAGTAGAAGATTTAAAAGGACTAGTAAATTCAATATATTTTAAAAAAGATACCGCTACTATATTAGCGGGGCAGTTAAGAAGTACGGGGGAATTGGGGTCTGTTATTTCTCGTATAGAAGATCAGGAGATAAGAGAAACATTAAAGGATAAAATATGATTAAAATATCAGAATATACTTTTAATTTATATATATCTAATAATATAAGAACATATACTTTTGAGGGGGTTTATCTTAATTCTCATATTAATTTTATAACTGGGGATTTTTGTGAAGAATATGTAAAATTTTTAAATATTTCTAAAAATAATGATTCATTTGATTGTTCTTTTAGATTAGCAGATTTAAATATATATAAAAATACATTTATATATAATTTTGGGGATCATATGGATAAAAAGGAAGCAATAGAGAGTACTAAAGCTATTATAAAAATATATAAAGATAGAGATAAAATTCTCTGCTTTACTTCACATAATAGATATGTGCAAAATAATATACCCCTAAAATATTGGAATGTATTATTTGATAATAATATTAAAATTTATAATAAGCATAATTCTAAAAAGATTTGGGATGAGTGGAATTACACAGGACTGTGTAATGCAGATTTAATAGATACTAAATTTATTCTTTATAATAATAAGAAAAAGAAGGAATAATAACTATAGTGCTAGTTTAGAATAATAAATCCCGAGAGGATCTTTTTTATAAAATTAAAATACCCACTATAGTGCAGATTTTAAATAATTTTGACTATAATAAAATATATTAAAATGCTACATATAATTTTATATAGATATATTTTATAAAAAAGAAAGGTTAACAGATGAAAGTAGCAATAAGTAGAACAGGTAATTTTCTTCTAAATAAGGAAGCATGTAATAAATTAGAAATAACTACTACTCCAGAAGGTACTCCAGATTTCTATGGGTGGTGTATAAGGAATAACTATGATCCTAATGAGTTTATATGGAGAACAGATTATAGACTTCTACAATTAGTAGAAGAAGGAAAGGCTGACTATTTTAGAGGGGATGAGAATGTGTCTTCTATAGTAGCTATAGAACTCCCTACTATTGATTTATGTTTGAATAACTGGAAAATTATATGTACAGATTATTTTGGAGAAGTTGTTAAACTACTAGGATCAACTAACTTTGTAACTATAGTTAAAAACTATTGTCAAGAAATCCCCGTAGGCTTGCCACAAGGTACGTTGCATGGATAAACTAAGCCAATTGATATATAATTATGAGCATATTCCAAGGTCAAGAGTTTTAGATAGGGCGGGAGCTTTTGAACAAATTGAGCAGGAGTTTGAGAAAAAAGAATTGCAAGCTAAGATCTGGCAGAAAAAATATGATCAATATAATATATCTCTGCTCTGTAAGTTCAAATATGTGTGGAATAGAATGAGCATGCTTTTAACATATGTAACAATAATAACTCTTATATTAGCAATAGTAATTATAGGCATTTCAGGTTCAGGTCTTGCATACAAATATGAAATTAGTCGAGGACATGAACGAGAACTTAGTGATACTATAGCTAGGCAGCATATATTAAATCTTGAAACTTGTTTCAAGAATGAAGATATAATTAAAGTAAGAAGAGAAAAAATAAAGGATAAACAAATATCTATAATATTTTTAGAAAAGGAATTAGATGGTAGAGAATATCCACAGATGGAGGAATAAACTAGTCTATGACATGGAAAAAAACAAATAATTATAATTGGACAGGGGGAGGTATGAATTTAGTAGAATTAACTTCAGATAAATGGATAAAAGGAGATGGTTCTTATGCTTATGCTTTGATAGATTTAAGATGTAATCGATTAGAGTTATATTGTATTGCAAGTCAAGATGAATCTGAAGGTGAAATAACTGTATATCTGGAGGATATGATAAATACAGATACTTTTATTATTGATCAGAATAAAAATATTGATTCCAAAGTTTATCAATTCTGTGATAAAGTTTGTTCTTTTTTCTGTGATGATGTTGAAGAAATTAATAAGAAAAGATTGCAGTTAATTTTAGAAGGAAAAGATTATTCTAAGTATCAAAGAATAATTTCAAAGGCTCTGCCCTCTATAACTAAAGAAGATGAAGAAAGGCTGAAAGATTGGGCTGATAAAATGAATGATAAATTTAAAAAGTTAGATAAGGAAGTAAAAGATATTTTAGAGGACACTAATATAGATTCTGGAGATTATACTTATGATCCAGTTGTAAATAAGGATAATAAAAATAATTAAAAATAATGATTCACTTGAAAAAACTTTTGGGGAAAAAAATGAAAAAAATAAAAATGCCCTCAAAAAGGGCTTCCAGAGCTGATAATAGCCTGGTTATTCCAATGCTAAATAGATATGGTTACGGATTAAAAATTGCAATCCGTAATGAAGCCAAAAAACTACCAAGTTATCATGAGCCGATTGAGTGCGAAATTTGTGGCCGTGATGACAGCGGAAATGAAATCCCTATCAACACAATAGGACGCTGGGTGTTTGGAACACCTGGATACATGGGTCACGCCATGTTTGATGGCGGCGAAAATGAAAAAATAATAATATATTTACCGCATGAAACACCAGAAATCGTGGTTAAACTTCTCATTGCGGCTTGCAAAAAATTAGGCCCGCAATGAATAAAACAGAAGCTGAGGATTTATATAAAGCATGATGATATGTTTACTTTTGAGTTTTAATAAAGGCAGGATATTATGAAAATGATAGAAATAAAATATGAGGGAAGAATTTTAAAAAAAGTTCCAGAAGATCAAAATTATCTTTATCTTCCTATTAATGACATTAAAAAAATTAGTAAAATCGAGGGACTTGATAAGCTGGTTAATTTGAATGAACTTGATTTGAGTTATAATAAAATCAGTAAAATAGAAGGGCTTGAAAAACTGGTTAATTTAAAGGTACTTTGTTTGAGTTATAATAAAATCAGTAAAATAGAAGGGCTTGATAAACTTGTT
>JBAYYR010000090.1:0-5418 GCA_041672945.1 Sulfurimonas sp.
TCTATGATTCCAAAATATAAAATGAATTTTTTAATCCCATCTTCGATGATTTTTTGCTCAAAACCATTTTTTATAGCACTGTTTAATTCACTTATATAACACCACGAAACGACAGTTGCTATTGCTACATATTTTGTATCTATCTTAAAGTATTTTTCTAAAACCTCTTTGATGCCGTCCACATTTGCTACCGAAGCAAACTCACTCGCTTTTTCGTAGTCATTCTCCCATATGGAGAGAAGCTCTTTTGCCTCATCTGAAGATTGTAAAAATTTAAAATTATCTAAAAGCTTATATGATTTTTCAAACTCCCCTTCTACTATGGTTTTGTTAAACTCTTGTTGTGCTTCTATGTTTTTTATAAGCGGTTCAAGTTCACTTTTAAAATCATCTAGCTCAACTAAAACTCTAAAAACCTTTATAGCAGCTATAAGGTTTCCACTCTGATAATCCTTTGCTGCGGTTATATATAGGTTGTCTACATATGCTATAAAAGCATTATAATCCTTAGTCTCTTTTAAGCAAGGGTATTTTTTAACATAAGAGCTAGCAGTTTTTAGATCATTCTCAGCTAGTGCTGATTTAAATCTATTTAGCGATAGCGAATTTAGCAATATATCTTGTATGATCATATTTTTTTGTGCTATACCTCTATATGGGGCAAGTATATTTTTAACCTCATCTATTGGGAGTTTGTTCTCTATCGCTTTTCTTGCTACTGCTATTGTATTTAGCCATTTATTTTCTAAGTTTTTATAAGCTTCACTCTCTTGGTATATAGGGTGATTTTGAGCTATAGCATAGGCTAAAGAGAGCTTGTTTTGCGATATAAATCCTAAAAACTTACCAAACTCTTTAAACTCATCTAAGAGTTTTTGAAGCTCTTGCTTTTTGGATGGGATATCTAAAAAATCTATACAGAGTTTTAAGGCACTATTTTGATTGCCTTTTTCTAACTGCTCTCTTGCTAATTTTAGTATTTTACCCCAAAGTATATCTATATCTAAGTATGGTTTTGTCTCCAAAAGTATAGGATTTTTCTCAGCTAGAGCTATGATGTTTTGGTATTTTTTGGCTTTAAAAAGGGTCGCTATGGTATCTAGGTCTTGAAAAAGATTATAGACTAAAATATCACCGCCATCTGTACCTACATACAGTAGCTTCGACTTGCTATCGTACTCCATACTTAAGATAGCTTGTGAGATTTTTATATAGTTATAAGATATTTGATTGTAGTTTTTAGCATCATAGAGCATAATATAGCCTAGTTTTGATGAGGCCAAAAAATACCTATCTTCTACCAAAATCAAAGATGTAACATCATCGTGAAGCCCTTGAAGTCTAGTGTGAACACTGTTTGTATCTAGATCCCAAACTATGGCATTGTTTGATTTATCTATACTTAAAAGTTTTCTTTGTGGTAAAAAAAGAAGCTTCGATACAGGCTCTACACTCCCCCTTAGATGAGCTTTGGTATCCATAGAACCTAAGTCAAAAACTATAACACTTTTATCAAAACTAGCGGTCGCTATAAGTGTTGCATTGTCGTTAAAAACTATGTCGGTTATGGAGTCTATGTGTCGCGGCATAACAAAAGCTAGTTGGGTACTTTTTATATCTATGGCATAAATGGAACCATCTTCACCACAACTAAAAGCATAGCGATTTTTAGGGTCTATCGCCACACAAGATACTCCACCTTTGTTTCTAGATGAGACTGCTATAAGTTTTTTTGTTTTTAGGTTAAAAAGTTTAAACTCTCTGTAGCCATTTGATGCCATCGCCAAAAATGAGCCATCTTTAGAGATTGCTACACTCTTGTTATATAGTTTATCCTGCAAGGCATTTGCTTTTAGCTGAGTTTTAAACTCCAAATCTGTTTTATTTAGGTAGCTAAGGGTAGTGTTTGAGTCTGCTACTATCAAAATATCACTATCTTTTAGTATCACTAAGCTTAAGATAGGGTTATTTAGGTTGGTAGTTAGTAGCTCTTGCACTTAATTCCTTATATATCCATGTTCTTTAAGTTTAGCATATATAAGCTCTTGATGCTCTTTACCTTTAGTTTCAAGATGAACTGTAACACTAGCATCTCCATAATCAAGCGATATCGAAGTTCTATCGTATGCTATATGGACGATATTTGCATCTAGTGTTTGCAAAAGCTCAGTAAAACTCATAAGTGAACCAGGTTTATCTATAAGTGTAACACTAAATTTCATCTTTCTACCAGATTTTAGTAACCCTTTTTCTATGATAACCGACAAAAGAGTCACATCAACATTTCCGCCACTAACTACTACAGCGACTTTTTTACCCTTTAGGTGTTCTAGTTTATCGTGTAAAAGTGCAGCTACCCCAACAGCCCCTGCCCCCTCAACTACTAGCTTTTGCCCCTCTAGCAAAAAAAGCATAGCACTTGCTATCTCTTCATCATCGACACTTATAAATCTATCTACATTTTTAAGTATATAGCTAAGAGTTGTAGGTGAAGTGTCACGAACTGCGATACCATCGGCTATGGTTCTAACACTAAGACTATCTATAGGGGTTTTTTGCTCAAATGACTCTTTAAGAGCAGGAGCCCCTTTTGCACCTATGCCTATAACCTCTATATGTGGGGCTAACTCTTTTATGGCAGTTGCTATCCCGCTTATAAGTCCGCCCCCACCAACAGGGACAAGCACGGCATCTATATCAGCACACTCATCTAAAAGCTCAAGAGCGATAGTCCCTTGACCAGCCATAACTAGCTCATCTTCAAAAGGGTGTATAAAAGTTAGAGAGTGTACCTTTGCATACTCTTTTGCATAAGCATATGCCTCATCGTAGTTTGATCCCGCTAAGATAACCACTGCTTGAAAATTTTTTACACCATTTATCTTTGTTAGTGGTGTAGCTTCAGGCATCACTATAACAGCCCTTATGCCAAACTTTAAAGCAGATAGTGCCACACCTTGAGCATGATTACCAGCACTTGCGGCTATAACTCCACACTCTCTTTGTGAGTCGCTTAGCGAAGCTATCTTATTATAAGCCCCTCTTATCTTAAAAGCACCTGTTACTTGAAGGTTCTCTTTTTTAAGATAAACCTCTACACCGCTTACTTTGCTTACATTTGGTGCATAGGAGATTCTAGTAGTTGTTACTACACCTTTTATCCGCTCTCTAGCCTCTTTTATTTGGTTAATATTAAGCAATATAACTCATTTGACTATAAGGATCTATGCTCTACCATAGAACACATACTTTGAACCACCATCATTCCCGCATCTTTTGCTTTTTGTGCTGCATCATTGTTTACTATACCTTTTTGTGCCCAAAAAACTTTTACATCGCCCCTTTTTATGCACTCATCCGCGATACTTTGCAGTGCATCGGGTTTTCTAAATATATCTACCATATCTACTTCAAATGGTATCTCACTAAGTGATCTATAGACTTTTTCACCCAAAATCTCATCACCTTTAGGGTAGATCGGGATTATCTTATACCCTTGTGACTTTAGATAAGCTGCTACTCTGTGACTATCTTTAGTCTCATCTGGCGAGAGTCCCGCTATAGCTATCGTTTTTACACTATCAAATATCTCTTTTAATTCACTTTTGTTTGAGTTTATCGTTGGAAATTCACACTCCATTTTATACCTTATATGTTAGAAATAGCAGCAATTATACCTAAGTGGCATTTAAAATATTTTTAACCTCTTTTTTTAAAATAGGTACAACCTCATCTAAAAACCATGGGTTTTTACTCTGCCATCTAAAATTTAGCGGACTAGGGTGTACTAGGGGGAAGTATTTTGGTAAAAACTCTCTAAAAGATTTAACATTTTGTGTGAGATTTGCCTTGCTAGTAGATAAAAGGTACTCTTTTTGAGCATATAAGCCTACAAGGATAGTTAGTTTTATGTTTGGCATAAGCTCTATAAGTCTTGAGTGATACTTTTTTGCAAACCATTTTCTAGGTGGTAAATCACCATTTTTAGCTCTACCTTGGTAGAAAAAATCAGCAGGTAAGAATGAAAAACTATCACTATAAAATACCTCTTTATCCACCCCAAGCCACTCTCTTAGAGTATCACCACTTTTATCATCCCACACCTTAGCTCTTTGTTGTGCTTTTTGCCCTGGAGCTTGACCTACTATAAGTATTTTGGCATTTTTATTTGCACTATATAGCGGTTTATAGCCCATCTTTATAAAGCTTGAGTTCTCACTATCGCTTATGATATTATCTAGTATCAACTTAAAACTATCCACCCTACTCCCCTTTAAGATATTTTAGAGTAAAAAATATAGCCTTTGCATCTTTTCCCATCATATTGTATGTATGTTTTAGTATAAAGTAAGAGATGTTGTACCTTTTAGACTCATCTACAAGATTTTGCCAAAGATGTGGTTTGAGAGTTTTTTTATAATGCTCTAGAGCTTCAAATACTAACTCATCTTTTAAGACTTTTCTAAAAAGTGTATGAATCAGCAAAAAGCCATCTCTAACTATCGCCTCATCTAAACTAAGCAGACCATCAAGATTTTCCTCAAAGTCTATAAGATAGATAGTATCATCTTTATATGTTGCATCTCTTAGGGCAGGTCTTGAGTGGTAAAAGCCTAGATTGTGCATAGTGGCTAGTGTTGTTGCAAACTTCTTTAGTGGCTCTTTTTTAAACTCATCTTTTATATTTTCATCATCTATAAGTTTACTTAAAACCTCTCCGCTATCCTCTACTACTAAAAAATCATCATTGCTAAAAACCAACTTAGCTACACTCACTCCCGCCTCATCTAGCTCTTTTAGCCTTTTGGCTTCATTTTGTATAGATGCTTTTGCATCGACTACTACTGTTGGTTTTAAAAAGTTGTTATTTAAAAGTTTTGATAGTACAAATAAGACTTTATGCCAGATATTTGCCTCACCAACCTCTGAGTGTTTTAGCCAATACTTTTTTTCATTATGGGTAAATGAGAAGACTCTTTTTCCTATGTTTTGCTCTAAATATTTTGTTATAACTTCGTATTTCATACCCAAATTATATCATCAAAACCCAGCTTTGTTTATTTGTAGCTACTTTAGATATAATTGCACAAAAAAAGGTTTTTTATGTTAATGGGCATTGTTATATTTTTAGTAGTAGTGGTTATATTTTTTTATATATACGATAAGTATATTCAAAGAGAGCATCAACTCCTTACAAACTACCCTATCATAGGTCGTTTTCGGTATGTTTTTGAGGAGTTTAGAGAGCCACTTAGACAATACTTTGGAGATGAGAAGTTTTATGAGTCAAAAGATAAACTAGACTGGGTCTACAAAGCATCAAAAGATTTGCCAAACTACGCTTCTTTCTCACCTGCTCAGCCACTCCCTAAACCTAAGTTTTTACTAAAACATACAAATATTGTTTTAAATGATGAT
>JBAYYR010000091.1:0-5391 GCA_041672945.1 Sulfurimonas sp.
AAGCAACAAAGACGAGAGGAGTGTAACTTTTGATAGGTTTAAAAACATACCAACTATCATAAGTATAAGCCCTAAGCTTATCAAAAAGTGTGATATTTTTGAAACCAGTGTCGCTTTTGGTATGCTAACTCCTGCTAAAACAGGTAACATCTGAATAAGTGCTCCAAACATTATAAGGGCTAAAAAACCTATAGTTAGTACATGGGTAAGGAGTATCGTTTCACTAGAGAAACGACTTACTAGAAGAGTTGGATCGCCAAAAAGCATAATAACCCCTGCAACAACTCCAAAAAGTGGAGCCGATAAGAAAAACCTAAGTGGAGCCGATATCGGAGGGGCTTGATCTAGTGAGAGTCCTTCAAAGTTCATCTCTAAGCCTCAACCACCATACTTTTCATCATCTCAACTACTCTAGGGGCCTCTGCACTAAGTCTTTGTTGTGCCATAGTGTAGAGCATCTGCTCCTCTTTCATATTGTGTTGTTGCATAAGTATCATAAGTGTTTCGCTGTTGCCAAAAAACTTATCTTTGTTGTTCTCATCTAGTGCTTTTTGCATCTCAGCTAAAAGATTTCTCATTTGTGAGTGTTCATGTCTCATAACTTGAGTTGGACCTTGAGTCATACCTGTTTTTTGCTCAAACTCTAAAAACATAACTCGCTCTTCCATCTGAAAGTGTCTCTCTGTCGCATCTCTAAACTCTTTAAATGCTTCAGTCGCTCCAGATAGATCTCCCGATGCACTCTCTTCCATTAAAGCAAAAAGCTCATCACATCTACTATGATCTTCACTTAAAAAATCTTTTATACTGCTCATTATAAATCCTGATTATCTTTTTTATCGTATTATATTGAAATTAATTAAAATAGCTATTACCATGTATCAATAAAATATTATTTTTACAATCTTTTTACTATAATTACACTTTTACATAGGACTATAAATAATGAAAAACAAAAAACTTATCACCCTAGGGTTTATATCTGTAGCAGCTACACTCTTTTTACTATTTAGCTCAAGCTTAGGAGCTAAAGAGAATCAAAATGAGCAAAAAAGTGAGATGTCTAGACTAGAGGCACTTGCAAAATTTTCTAAAGTTATAGGGATGGTTGAGCAGTATAGTGTAGATGATGTGAGCATAGAAGAGCTGATAGACAAGTCTTTAGAGGGTATGCTTAGTAACATAGATGCCCACTCGGCTTATTTGAAAGAGAAAGATTATAAAAATCTAAAAGTTCAAACCGATGGTGTTTTTGGCGGACTTGGTATAACTGTAGGTATAAAAGATGGAGCTATCACTGTTATATCTCCCATAGATGGCACTCCAGCCGATAAAGCAGGTATAAAAGCGGGAGATATTATACTTCGTATAGATACAAAATCGACTCTAAGTATGAGTATAGATGAGGCGGTATCTTTGATGAGAGGAAAAGTTGGTGAACCGATAAATCTTACAATAGTAAGAGAGAATGAGCAAAAACCACTTGAACTAACCATAGTAAGAGATAACATAGTGGTTGATTCGGTTCACTCAAAAACCATAGGCGATAACATAAGCTATATAAGAGTGTCGAGTTTTGATAAAAAAGTAGTCGATGGTGTAAGTAAAATCATAAAAGAAAAAAGCACTACCACTAAAGGTATAGTACTTGACCTTAGAAACAACCCTGGTGGTTTACTAGATCAAGCAGTTGGACTAGCTGATTTGTTTGTAGATAGTGGTGTTATAGTTTCACAAAAAGGTAAAAGCAAAGCCGAAGAGGAGAACTACAGTGCATCTGCTTCTAAAACCCTTACAAAAGTTCCGCTAGTTGTACTTATAAACAACGGTAGTGCGAGTGCTTCTGAGATAGTTAGTGGAGCTTTACAAGATCTTAAAAGAGCGGTGCTAGTTGGGCAAAATACCTTTGGAAAAGGTAGTGTTCAGATGGTTTTACCAGTCACTAAAGATGAGGCGATAAAACTAACAATAGCAAGATACTATCTACCTAGTGGGCGAACTATACAAGCTGTTGGAGTGACTCCTGATATAGAGGTTTTTCAAGGTGAGTTAAAATCATACAAAAATGAGTATGCCATAAAAGAGGCTGATCTTAAAAAGCACTTAGAAGAGGAGCTTAGCAAAGTTGAAGTTAAAGATGATAAAAAAACAGACTCAAAAGATACTCTAACTCAAGATGAGATAGATAAAGATATGCAGTTAAAAACAGGCATAGATATACTAAAAGCATTAATCATAACACAAGGAAAGTAGCAGATGCAAAAAAAAGAGTTGCTTTATGAGGGTAAAGCTAAAAAACTTTTTACAACAGAAGATGAAAATCTTCTAATCTCAGAGTTTAAAGATGACCTAACCGCATTTAATGGTGCTAAAAAATCGAGTGAAGCAGGAAAAGGGGCACTCAATAATAAAATCTCGACCGAGCTTTTTAAACTTTTGGGCACCAAAGGGATACAGACTCACTTTGTTAAGATGTTAGATGATAACCATATGTTACACAAAAGAGCAGAGGTTATACTCATAGAGGTGATAGTTAGAAACATAGCAACAGGTAGCCTAAGTAAAAACTTAGGGATAAAAGATGGCGAGGTGTTACCTTTTACTTTAGTTGAGTTTGACTACAAAAATGATGAGCTAAATGACCCTAAGATAAACGATCAACATGCACTTATACTAGGTCTTGTAAAGTATCAAGATGAGCTAGATAAGATCCGCCGTGTAGCTAGAGAGATAAATGATATACTAAAACCATACTTTGCCGATAGAGGGTTAAATCTAGTCGATTTTAAACTAGAGTTTGGAAAAGATAGAGATGGAAATATCATACTAGTAGATGAGATAAGTCCTGATAATTGCCGTTTTTGGGATATGAAAAGTGGTCAAAAACTAGATAAAGATAGATTTCGTCAAGGTTTAGGTGGGCTCAAAGTTGCCTACGAAGAGGTTTTAAATAGAATTTTGGAGAGTAGATAAATGAAAGCAATAGTAAATATAATGTTAAAAGCGGGTGTTCTTGATTCTCAAGGTAAAGCAGTTCATAACGGACTTGACTCACTTGGTTTTAAGAGTGTAAAAGATGTTAGAGTTGGTAAACAAATAGTGCTAGATCTAGATGAGAGCGATGAGGCTAAAGCAAAGCAGAGTGTTAAAGATATGTGCGAGGAGCTACTAGCCAATACCGTAATAGAAGACTATACTATTGAGCTTGTAAAATGAGAGTAGGTGTTATTCAGTTTCCAGGGACAAACTGTGAGTATGATGCAAGATGGGCTTTTGAAAAACTAGGTGCAACTAGTGAAGTTTTATGGCACACCGCAGATGAGATACCATCTAACATAGATCTAGTTGTAGTAGCGGGTGGATTTAGCTATGGAGACTACCTTAGAAGTGGGGCTATCGCGAAGTTTAGCCCTGTTATGAAGGGGTTAAAAGATTATGCCACTAAAGGTGGTAAAGTTCTTGGGATATGTAACGGTTTTCAAATCTTAACAGAGGCTAGAATGTTACCTGGTGCTCTTATGAGAAATAGTGGGCTACATTTTATATCAAAACATCAACACCTAAAAGTTATCGACAATAACAACATATTTTTAAGTGAACTAAATGTTGGCGATATAGTAAATATCCCAATAGCTCATCAAGAGGGTAACTACTACATAGATGAGAGTGGCTTAAAAGAGCTTTATGATAACAATCAAGTGCTACTAAAGTATTGTGATAAAGATGGAAATGAAGATAATCCAAACGGTAGCATAGACTCAATAGCAGGTATATGCAACAAAGAGAGAAATGTTTTTGGTCTTATGCCTCACCCTGAGAGAGCAATGGAGAAGATTTTAGGTAGTGATGATGGAGTTAAGATGCTAGAGGGCTTTTTTAAGGCTTAATTGTTTGGCTAGATTTTTATCTCTTTTACTACTTTTTTTTAGCCTATCGAGCCTAAGTGGCGAAGAGATAGGTGAACAAGCACTCTATCTAAGCTACAAAGAGATACCAAAAAATGTTATAAAAGGTTCTGTTAGCAAAGTTACTTTAAAAGTTATATCAGTAGAGAAGAGCTTTATAGATATAGAGTACAAATTTGCACCATCTGATGATGTAACTATCTTAAACTCTGAGCCAACAAGAGCGATAGATGGAAACTATATATATGACACTTTTTACTTTGTAGCAAAAGCAGATGATATAGTTTTTCCAAAAATCACTGCATCTTTAGTTACAAATAACTACAACTTTTTTGCCCCAACTTCACTTGATGGTTTTAGTTTAAAAACAACTCCACTTGCTAAAAATAGCGATTTTTCAAACATAATAGCCTCATCTTTTGATATCACAGACTACAAAACATCTAGCTTTGATAACCAAAGTAATATTATAGTTTTTAGTGCTATAGCAGAGGGGTGTGATATATCGGCACTTAAACTTAGAGGTGTCCAAAAGCAAGGCATTGAGTCTATAGAAGAGTCTTATCTAAACTCAAAAATCACCTACTATGGTGTTATAGATAAGTCGGTTTCAACACTAACTTTTTCATACTTTAACCTTAAGAAAAATAGTTTTATAAACATAAACATACCGATACTAGTAGTAGATGATAGTGTTGTAACTCAAAGTGATATAACCCCCATAGATCAGTCTCACCAAAAATTTAAACTCTATGTCTCTATAGCTATAGCTCTTTTTGCTTTGGTGGTTTTTTTACTAAGAAGAAGGGTTATGTATCTTCTTTTAGGTTTAGGTTTTGGGGCTTATGCGATATACTCACTAACACAAGGGTATGAAGTTTGTGTAAAAAGTGGCACTAGTGTATACCTGCTCCCTATGAGCCATGGGACTATTTTTGAAAAAATAACACAAGATCAAGTTTTACAAAAGATAGGCTCAAGAGGCTCATGGAGCAAAGTTCAACTACCTAGCAATAAAATCGGATGGATAAAAGATGAAGATAATTGCCAAAATTAGTTGGTTTTATGCTGTAGTAGTTATTGTACTATCTCTAAGCATTATGATTATAACCTACCCATTTTTACCTAGACCAAAAAGCCGAAAACTCTCTGCTTGGCTAGTTAGAGCATTTACTTTTTTTAGAGTGGACATCAAAGGCGAAGAGGATCCTGATACTCAAATATTTCTCATAAATCACCAAAGCGATCTAGACATTGCCATAATGGAGCTTATCTCAAAAAGAGACTTTACATGGGTCGCTAAAAAAGAGCTTTTTGAGATCCCTTTTTTGAGTCTAGTGTTAAAACTACCAAAAGATATAGCGGTCGATCGTGAGAGCAAAGCTTCACTTATAAAACTTATAAAAGATGCTAAAGAGCCTATAGAACTCGGTAGAGTTATATCTATGTTTC
Source organism: Sulfurimonas sp. (assembly GCA_041672945.1). Lineage (GTDB taxonomy): Bacteria > Campylobacterota > Campylobacteria > Campylobacterales > Sulfurimonadaceae > JBAYBZ01. Next base: position 5,358 of record JBAYYR010000091.1, read on the forward strand.
CAGAAGGCACTAGAAGTAGTGGGGCTAAAATGTT
>JBAYYR010000092.1:0-5388 GCA_041672945.1 Sulfurimonas sp.
CCACTAAATTAATTACTTCTGAAGTAATTAATATTGGAAATTGTTTCTCTACTAATCTTATTAAATCATCTTTAGCTATACCTTTAGTAACTGCTGTTTTTACCCAGGCTTTTGCTAAAGGAATTGTTTTTTGCACATCTATATCTCGTGTTGATATAGTAACATCTTTACTACAATCAAAATTAATTGGATATACTTTCATGATAATTTAGCTCCTTGACTTCTTGGAATATATTCACAGAAAAATTGAATAACTCCTGAAGCTACTCCAGCAGCAGTATACGTAAATCTAATTGTAGTAGTAGCTCCTGCTTTCGCTGTAACATTAAATTCTTTCCTAAATTGTTTATATGTCGCATCTTCAGAAACTGCTCCATTCGTAGCATCTACTACATCAACAACAGCAGTTGCAACATCTAATTTTGATATAACTGATCCTGCTGGAAGGCTACTAATATCTGCTCCTACATTATCAGTTATTTCTACTTCAGAAGCCCCATCCCAAAGATTAAAATAAGCCACTGTTAATCCTGCTCCTAATCCTGAAGTTACTACACCATATATTGCCAATATATCTACAGATCCTATAACTGTAAATAAAGCTAAATCTTCATCACCAGCATTTGCACTTAATGTTTTGCCAATAGATTTTTTAAAAGGATTATTATGTCTAAGCATTAATAGATCCTCCTCATATATATTTCTTCAGTATTAGTGGCATCATAGGTTACAATAGGTATCCTTACATAATGATAACCTATTTCTTTTTCTGTACAAAACGTCGTAGTTACTCCTGCTCCACCAAAACCTGTATATCCATCTGAATTACTAATATCATCCCAGAAAGAAGGAGTTATAGGATGCCATACTTTTGTCGCTGAAGTGTCATTAGTTACTTCTATTGTGACTAGACAATCAATAACCTGTGCCCCTTGAATCGATATTCTTTTATATCCTAACATATCTAATCCATCTTCAGATGGATAATAATTTGTGCCTGCTGCAACATTAGTTGTATCAATAATAGTATCAGGTATTACTTCTAAATTCAATGGATTTTGTTCTTTAATTCTATAAAGATTAGTTCCTAAATCATAAGCTAAATCAATTGATCGTATACCCACTTCATACTGAACATCTGTATTTAAAAATGGAGCTGCTCCAGCTCCTAATATTGTAATAGTATTATCAGCATTAATATATATAGATATTCCATTTTTCCCATTTTCATAGGTAGTTCTTACATGAGCAACACTCTCTACTGTAATAAATGTTATTATATGATTAATTGATTTTATTGTCGCGGGGAATGCTGCTAATGTTAATATTGTTGGAGCAGAATATGTTGCTGACCCGTGCATTGGAGAGATCCACATGGGGGATAATTGATTATTCCGTAATGTTTTTAAATAATTATCTCCAGATAAATAAATAGCTGCTATCTCTTGTAATGAAGTTTTAAGATTATCTCCAGATAAATAAGTAGCCGCTATCTCCTGTAATGATGTTTTAAGATTATCTCCAGATAAATAAGTAGCATTTATCTCTTCAACAGAAACTTTAAAATTATTTAATGCTGTTGATAATCCAGCAGCAATTCGTTCTAAAGATACAGGAAACCAGGACATAATATCACCTCTATTTTTAGTTTACTATTATTAATTATATTACAAAAATAAAGAAATTCAAGATTATTTTAGGTATGCTTATTTTTCTTTAAATGATGTTTTTTAATAAAAGAATTTTCCTCTTTTTTATATTCTTTCTCAATAGGAATATTATTTTTAAATATTGGCTCTTTTATCTCTACTTCTGTTATTATATTTACTTCTTTCTCAAGTGTAAACCATAAAGTAGATTCTAACTCTTGCTTATCTTTTTCAGATAACTCAGCTTTTGCAATATTATTCTCATCAAAATGTAGTTTAACAGTTCCAATTAGTAATATTTTATCGGGTGCTATTTGAGGAAAATTTAATTTTATCTTATACATTAAGCAGCATCTCCAATATTAATGTATTTTACCCACCATTTAGGAGCTACAAACTGAAGAGCCCCATAAAGTAAAACCATCCATCTATAAGAAGGTGATAATACCGCTAAATCCATACGCATAATGTCTAACAATCGTTTAAATTCTAAACATCTTTGAGTATTTTCCCCTAAATAAGCATTAAAGGTTTCAGGCATTATTTCATTAGTATCATCAATTACCTGAACTGTTCCACCTGCTGATGCACTACATGCTACTCTTTTTATTAACCGATAAACCCCAGTTCCTACACCCGCTATAGTATCTGTTCTATATACATGAATATAAGAAGGAGCAATACTAAATGAAGCAGGATAAGTAATAGTTAATCTAACTGTATTTGTCTGGTTTGCAACAATAACCGCCTGAGCAGCAGATGCTGTATAAGTAGACTCACCTTTTCTATTACAAAATGTAATTCGATACTGGACAGTTCCAGCAGCAGCACCAAAAGATTTATTCCAGCTTCCTCCTAATGCTACTAATGAAGGAACTACAGTTCCTGCGGCTGCATACGTAGGAGCTTCTACTGATGTTGCATTTGTTGGACATACTCTTCTTTTCTGTCCTCCATAAACATCACCTACTAATGATATTTTGCCTGCTGTAGTCACAAATTGATCAATTATAAAACCAGCCGTATATTTTCCATCACCATTACTAGGAAGAATAGTCCTAGTTGATGGATAATATTGCTTTGCAAAATCAGTCAATACTTTAGGGCCTGAAATTAAAGTATTTGGAAATCCATAAGCAGACTGAATAATCTCAGATCCATTTGCTAACGCATCATCTGTCAGCGGTTGACCCTGAAGATCAATAACATGTCCAGTTCCTGCTAATGTTGTTGTAACTATATTATCTAATCCGTCAAATTCTGTAAATTCTGCTCCTGCTACTCCTAATTTGGAATTCCCCCAGTATAAATTCCAGGAAAGAATTTTCATTACATCTATAATAGCATTCTCATTCTCTCGTACTTTCATATCAGTAATAGTTTTTACTAATGTCGCAGGATGACTTACTCTTCTTGTAACCCCAAAAAATTTCATGAGAGTCACATGACGAGAATAATCACCTGTCATTTCTTGCGGAAGCTCTCCTTCAAGCAGTGATCCCATTACATCGTCACCACCTGTTGCATTTAATCTTGCATACTCTTCTACAGTTGAATATGCAGGGGTTTTTGGAATAATTTTCCACAACATAAAATGCTGAGTAGCAGCAGTTAAAACTTTCAAACTACCTTCTAATGATTCTACTCTTAATGCTCCACCTCCAGTCTGAGTTGTTGGATCTGTTCCATAGCCAGCTTCTAAAGCTTTTTGAAGATCCAGAGTAGTATCAAAATTTAAATCTGATCCCAGTAACATATCCATTCCCATACCATTGTTACTATCATAAGTGGTATCATATCCTATTGTCATAATATATCTCTCCTTTTAATTTTTATTTATTTCAGGGAATAATTTTACAATCTCCCCTCTTACGTATATCTGAGAAGGCAGGGTTAATTTACCCCCAGCTTCTAACCGTAATACTTCTTGATAATTAATTTTATTTTCTGAAACACCTTTTACCAATATTTCAGTAAATACTTTTTTTGATATTTGTTGTCCTGATGTTTCTTCAAATCTTTTAGATTTATTAATTTCAACATTAGATATACCTTTAGGCTCAGGGATATTTTCAAATTTCTTTACCCTTTCATCAATATTACCAATAACACTGATTACATTTTTTGTAGCTTTAGCTAATGCTGAAATAGATTTTTCTATCCCAGAAATAGATTTCTCTATATTCTCATTTTCCAAAGTTACAAAATCCTCATCTGATAAATTTTTACTTTCTTCTATATCAGGAGTTTCTTCTCCTAATATATCATCAAAAGCTTTAACTAATTCATCTAATTTTATCTCTCTATCAGCCATTTTTACACTCTCCTTTTAAAAGTCTTATTATAATTATTACATAATTTTTTACTTAGTCAAAAAATTAAATATATTACAAGTCTTTTTTTAATTCTTGTATTCTTTCAATTAATTTATCTGCTTTTGGAATATCAAAAAAGAATACTAATATTTCATATAATTCTGATTCTTTTAACTGAGTTAAACTATGAGCATCTAAAGCATCCCACATTCTAGCTTTAATATCTGATAACTCTCGATAAGCACCTTCTGGAATTAATATATGATGCACCCCACAATAACCTTTTTTAAAAGATACTTGTTCTTTTTTTCTCTTCTTATCTTTCTTTTTACCATTCTCCTCCTCTTCATTTTCCTCTTCTTTTTCTTCCTCTTCTTCTTCATCCTCTTCTTCAGCTTCAGGTATATCTTGTTTTTTAAGTTTTTTATTTATAGATTCTTTCCTAGTAGCACCAGCACTTGTTTGATCAATAGATTTTACTTTATATCCAACTTCTGCCATTGCTTTTTCTATATTATCTAATCGAGTTATTATTTCATTATCAATAGTATCAGTCTCTACTTCTTTAAAAGATTTTATTAATACATCAAGCTGAGCTTCTGGATTAATAGGATGAGGTGTTATTGCTACATTATATACTACTGCTTTTTTAACAGTACTACCTTCTACGTTTTCTCTTCTACCTTCTATTGACATACCTAATTTTCGAGAATCTGATTTATGGAGAGCATTAGCTAATGTCCATATGTCTCTAGCCTGGGGGACATCTTTTAATAATTCCCCCTCTACATATAATCCTTTCCTATTCGGATCTGCTGGTAATGTAATTAATTCAGCTTTTGTTGGGATACCTACAATATTAGATCTATTATGATCCCAGTTAAACCAGCCTTTATTGAGAAAATAAGAAAAGTCTAACCCTTCTTGTAATATTTTCTCATCATCCTGATCTACTTTATCTGTAGAGGCAAAACCTTTTATGCCCCAAATACCTTCTTTTCCTTTTTCTTCTGATTTTACTATATCAAAATCTAAGGTAAAAAATTTCTCGAATGTAGTTGAATCTTTTATATTTGTCATTTTAATCCTCTTATTACATATTTTATTATATATTTTACTATAGTCAAAGTTATTTAAAATCTGCACTATAATACCTATTTTAATTTTATAAAAAAGATCATCTCGGGATTTATTATTCTAAACCTGCACTATAGTTATTATTCCTTCTTTTCAGCTTTTCGTTCCATAGGAGTTTTACCAAATGCTTTTTTATGTATTTTAGCACAAAATCCCTCAGGATTATTTATATTATCCTTCATCTGACTTAAACACCAATTAAATGGATGTTCCCCACCATGTTTTTTCATCTTTTCAACCCAGCCTTCTAAACTCCCAGCTTTGTGTAAATCAAATTCAAATAACTT
>JBAYYR010000093.1:0-5376 GCA_041672945.1 Sulfurimonas sp.
AGTAGTCGATCATACCAGCTACATAAGGGTCATCGTACATTGTTTCAGGGTGCATTATGAATTTTTTGATCCATTTTGCTCCATCTTCATGTCTTAGTAGTGATCCAGTTAAGTCAGGTCCAGATGATACTTTACCTATAACATGACAACCGTTACAACCACCCTCAGCAAATGCTTTTTCACCAGCAGCAGCAGCTTCTGATTGTTTGGTAGCGATCTCTCTTACTAGAGTATCTTTAGCTCTGATTCCAACATCGGCAGTTTTTACCATATATTGCCAAATCATACCCTCGTGCAAGATAGCTTTATTTACATCACCCTCTTTGTAGGCTGCATCAGCTTTTTTCTTCTCATCAGGGATTTTTCCATACTGATCAAGAGCATCTTCTACTAGAGTTTTTACATCTGCATATTTTTCGTATTTGTTCTCTTTTAAAAATGCAACAACACTTTGTATAACTGCATCAGTAGCATTATTTGTAGCTATATTTTTTTGATACTCAGCTTCAAGTTGCTCTTTGCTCATAGTGTCGATTTTTAGTTTTTTCGCACTTGTATATGTTTTGTTTGGGTCTTTAACCATTAAATAACCCATCATCTCTAGGTGTAGAGCTGAACAAAACTCTGTACAATAGTAAGGGAAAACACCTTCCATATCTGCTACAAACTTAACAGTTGTAGTTTTACCTGGTTCAAGTGAAGCATGAACATTGTATAGGTCAACTGTAAATCCATGAGTCTCATCTTGAGCTCTCTCTAGGTTTGTCATATGGATAGTTACTTCATCACCTTTATTTACAGTGATTCTCTCTGGGTTTATGTGTGAACGAACTAGAGTTGCATAAACAGTAACTTTGTTTCCATCTCTCTCTATTCTCTCTTGACCAGCTAGAGTTTTACCAGGGTGTGGTTTACCTGTTCTTGTGTTTGTACCCATTGGGTATCTAACAGCAGGGTTAAGTTTTTCTGCTCTAATAGCAACAGCATTGTGAGGCTCACCAAGACCTATTGGCATATCAACTAACATATCCATCTTTTTACGACTAATATCTATTAGTTGGTGGTTTTGTGGGTGAAGTGGTCCAACAGCATTAAATCTATCGATAGATAGTTTATTTAGTGCGATTATGTATTTTCCTTGTGGATCAACAGTCTCACTCTCCATACCACAAAGGTGACCTATGTTGTAGTGAACATTTTGTTTATCTAGTACTTTTAGATCTTTATAGTTCCATTTTACAACTTGACTATCAACATATAATGAAGTATATATCTCACCTTCTATGTTAGAAAACTGCGAGTGCAATGGCCCAAGACCTAGTTCAGCTTGACCATGTAGAGATTTTTTCATATCTAGTATCGGGATACCGTATGGATCTTTACCAGCATACTCTTTGTTTTTGATAAGTTTTTGGATTTTTTCAAAACTATATACAGATGCATGAGTATCTAGTTTTCCACAAACTATTATATATTTACCATCAGGTGAAACATCGACACCGTGTGGAGATTTTGGCTCTGGAATCAAAAATAGTGCATCGTGCTTAACAGCAACATCCATAGGGATAACTCTATGGTCGTTTACGATTTTTACATTTTTAGGATCTTTTGCAACTTCAGCTAGTTTTTTCCAGTTATAAACATGTAGGTAGTCTGTATCGTTTCTACTCATACCAGCTTCGTTTGGTGGCATACCAATCTCTATCCCACCTGTGTACATCTCTGAGTTAAATGAGTTTGTAAAACCCCATCCATGAGATGCTTTTTTACCAGCATCACTCAAGTCTTGCATATAAGGAGGCATCTCTATAGTAAAAGCATCTTTTTCTACGATTTTACCCTCTTTTTTATCAAATGGCCACATAGTAACACCACCACGATATACCTCAGCATAATCTTCTATAGCATGGTAGTTGTTATCTAGCGGAGCTGCATATTGACAAGCATCGATTAGGTATTCAGTATTTTGAGTTGCAAAGCTACCACCGTGAGTAGATTTAAATACTGGGTTAACAACTATTTGAGTTGTTTCAAAGTCGTGTAGGTTGATAACAGCTAAACGAGGGTTTGCTTTATCGTTGATAAATAGGTACTTACCATCATAAGCTCCATCAGTTTCTGATAGTGCAGGGTGGTGAGTATCTCCCCAAGTTATCTCTTTTCCTCTTATCCAACCTTGTTTTAAAACAGCTTTACTATCTTCATCATAACCATAACCTTGCCATGGCTCTGGAGTAAAAACAGCAATATATTTTAAAATTCTCATAGATGGAACACCATAAACAATTATTTGTCCACTTTGTCCACCAGAACTAAACACTATGTAGTCATCTTTAACACCACTTGGATTGTAAGTTTTAGCTGCACGAACGACATCTATCTCACTTAATCCTCTAGCTTTCATTACTTTTTGAAGCTCATCGTTTGCCGATGCTTGACTTACTAGTAGTGAAGCACTAAGTGTTGCTAAAGCTAGTTTACCTGTATGCTTTAACATCTAAATCTCCTTTAAACTTATTTGAGTTTAATTCTTACAAAATGTAATAATTTAACCCAAATTGTGAAAATATATTAAAAAAGAGGGTCTAAAAAATTGACCTAGGTCAAGATTTTTAGTTTTTATGATTGATTAAATTTTTTAAGTTTTCTTTAAGAGAAGAGATTTTTTTAACACAAACACTAAGCTCTTCAAGTGATTGTATAACTAAATCTTCTTTTAAGATAAGCTTTTTATCTCGTGGGGACTTGCTTATATCGTGCATAAAAGTAAAAAGTTCCTCTATCTGTTTTTCAACTAAGAGCAAAGATGAGTTAGATATCTCTATATTTTTTGAGTAGGTTGCTATGGAGTTTTCTATGTTTAAGATAAGAGCATTAAAGTTATCTTGTGCCTCTTGTGCCTCTTCATCTTTTTGTGATAGCTCTATAGCTCTTAACTCCTTTATAGATGAGCTCTCTAGCACTTGCTTTGATCTATTTATAAAGTTTTGGATAAAACCAACAACATCCTTTAGCTGGAAAAATAGATATATAAGTAGAGCAATAAGGGTGAGAAACAGCCCATACTCTATGATGTTTAAGATAAAGATATTTTTTTGTCTAGTCTGCTTTTTATCTTTTATGTATCTATCAAAAAGTACCATAAGCTCTAGGTTTGTATTGTAGATATTTGTCACTATATTTTGAAGTAGTATATTCGAGTAGGGTGAATGTGCCTTTGATATATCACGATATTTTTGCACCTCTAGATAGAACTTATTCCATAAAAGTAAAACAGACTTGTCCCTATTTTGTGTGAGTGAGTCCTCATCTATATGTTTTATAAATGTTTTTATAAGGGTATTTAAATCTTTTGTGTGTGACTCTTTTTTCTGGTATGAGTAAAATATATGCTTTGATATCTCTTGAGTAAAATCTTTTTGTCTAAGGAGTGAGTTTATCTCTGCGGTGTAGGCTTGATTTTTTTGGTATGTGTAGTCAAATACAAACACTAAGCCAATAGTTAGTACAAATATCATAATGCCTAAGATTTTTATCTTTTTCATATACTACTCCTCATAAAGTGATTTTAACAACTCTTTGTTTAGGATGGTAACTTTTGAGTTTGCTATATCTATAATCTCATCTCTTTTTAGTCTATTTAAAACTCTAGAGAGTGTCTCTGGCTGGATGTTTAACATAAGTGAAATCTCTTGCCTTTTTAGGGTGTTAAAAACCTCAAGATTTGTATCTATCATCATAGCTACTTTTGCTATGGAGTTAAATATAAACTCCCTATTTATAAGGTTTTGAAGCATTAAAGATCTTTTTATAACCTCATCTGTAAGCTCTTGAGTTAGCAGGTTATTTTCTAAAAAAAACTCTTTAAATTTTTTATAATCTACCGCTAAAACCTTAGAGTCTTCAGCAAATTTTATATTTGAAAATGAGTAGAGTTGATCATTTTTTATAGATGAGATATCAGAGATTAGAGAGTTTTTCTCTATATAGTGTAGAAAAATCTCATTGTTATGCTTATCTATCTTGTAGGCTTTTGCTAAACCACTAATAAGGAAAAAGAGTTTATCGCTATATTTTTTCTCATAGTAGAGTATATATTCACTCTCAAAACTACTAATATAGCTTATCTCGCCTATTAGTTCAACTCCACTCTCATTTAGGGAGCTAAAAAAATCAAGCGATAGTATAGACTCTTTTAGCGATAAGTTTTCCAATGCTACTTATCTTATATCGCAACTTTTTTTATCGATATCTAGGCTAAAAAGTTCAGCTTTAGTTGCGGCTGATTTGTAGATGTATCTTATGATTATATCTGCTTGTAAAAATCTAGCAGAGTGTTCGCAAGTGCCATAAATTAAAGACTCCTTCATTCTTTTTAAGCCCTCTTTTTTAAGCTCTTCATCACTTTTTGGTGCAACATTTAACTCATATGTATAGATGAGCATAGTATCTTTTGCTTCACATGATATCAAGGTTGTAAACTTATCTATGGTTTGTGGGAGTGATTTTGATATCTCTTTAGCAGCTAGAGAGGTTATCTCTTTGTTGTTTGCCTTCATATCGCTTGTCGATAACTCTTGTGATTTGTATGGTAGATCTTGTGCTTGAGTAAGGGTTAAAGATAGTAGAAGTAGAGATAAATATTTGTACATAAAAATCCTTAAAATTAAACTAAAGTGCGATTTTAGCACAAATTAGTTTATAATAGATGATAATAATTCTCAATCTAAACTCTATTTTAGACTAAGAGTAATATAATTTCACTAAAATTTATAAAGAGATATATATGAACAAAAAATTAAGCGAGTGCCAAAAGGGGTGTAGAGTTAGGATCTTGAAGCTAAACTCCACAGATGAACTAAAGCAAAGACTTATATCATTTGGCATACTAAGAGGGGCTGAACTTGAGGTTTTGGAGTACTCCCCCACAAAAAGCACCATCGAGGTGAAGGTTAAAAAAACTAGAGTTGCTCTTAGGGTTAAAGAGGCACAGCTTATAGAGGTACAAAAAGTATGAAAAAGATAAAAGTTGTTTTAGTAGGTCAGCCAAATGTTGGCAAGAGTATGCTTATAAACTCTATCTCAAATGCCCATCTTCACACTGGAAACTTCTCTGGAGTTACAGTAGAAAAAAGTGAAGTTAGCTTTAAGTATAAGGGTTATAGCTTTATAGTTGTAGATCTACCGGGGACCTATGCACTAGGCGGCTATTCGCTTGAGGAAAAAGTTACAACTAGCTACTTGCACGAAGAGGATTATGATGTTGTTTTAAATGTAGCAGACTCTACAAACTTAGAGAAAAATCTATCACTAACAACTGAGCTTATGAGTCTAGATAAAAAGTTAGTTTTAGCTCTAAATATGAGTGATGAGGCA
>JBAYYR010000094.1:0-5338 GCA_041672945.1 Sulfurimonas sp.
AAAAAGTGAAACGATTTTAAAACTAGCGGCTATTTTGGCACTTGTTGGTCTTTGGATCGTAAAACATGTGTGGCTAATGATTCCACAACTATTACCGATGAGTTAGGGAGAATAAGTAGATGTATATAGAAAGTAGAAGAACATTTTTAAAAGGTGCAGCATTTAGTGTTGCAGGAGTAGCTATTGCTAAGGGTGTGTTCACTTCAGATGCTATCGCTGACTCTATAAAAGATAGCAAGTTTACAAATACACCAGATACACTATCTTTCTACCCACCATTTGAAGAGTGGGATAGTTTTCAAGAACTCGATGGAGTTGATTGGAAAAGAGGTGGTATCGATAGAAATGGTGTACAAAGCGAATCAAATCCAAACGGTATATATGTAAATGACTATATGATAGTCCCAACAGCTTGTTCAAACTGTGAGGCATCTTGTGGTTTAACTGCTTGGATAGATAAAAAAACTTTTGTTGTTAAAAAGTATATGGGTAACCCTTTACATGCTGGTTCAAGAGGTAGAAACTGTGCTAAAGGTTATGCAGTACAATCGCAAATGTACGATCCAGACCGTATCCCATTTCCACTAAAAAGAGCAGAAGGCTCTGCTAGAGGTGAGGGTAAGTGGGTTAGAACTACTTGGGATGAGGCTATGAGTACAATAGGCTCAAAGATGAATGAAACTCTAAAAAGAGGCGATGATTTATCTAAAAAAGAGATAATGTACCACATAGGAAGACCAAATGAGAACGGTTTTGTTGCTCAAGTTTGGGAGACACTAGGGCTAGACTCATACAACTCTCATACTAACATCTGTTCATCTGGTGCTAGAACAGGGCTAACACAATGGACAGGAGATGATAGACCAAATGCCGACTGGGCAAATGCAAAGCTAATTTTCCTTAACTCATCTCATGCAGCAGATGCAGGACACTTTTATGCTCAAGCAGCTGCTTATATAGCAGATGGTAGAAAAAAAGGTGCAAAACTTGTAGTTATGGATCCTCGTATGTCAAACTCAGCTGGTATGGCCGATCTTTGGATAGCTACATGGCCAGGTACTGAGCCTGTTGTTTATCTATACCTTGCAAATCGAGTTTTACAAGAGGATAAAGTAGATAAAGAGTATGTTAAAAACTGGTTTAACTGGGAAGTACTTATGAATGATGATGAGTATTTAGAGTTTATGGTTAGCAAAAAGTATATCTCAAGGGTTCCATACGATAGAAGCTTTGAGGGCTTTTTGGAGATGTTAAAAGAGATGTATTCGGTCTATACACTTGAGTTTGCAGCTAAAGAGACTCATGTTCCAGCTCATAAACTAGAAGAGCTTTACGATATGTTTATATATGCAGGTAGTGCTGTTTCAACATATCTGTGGAGAGCATCTCAATCAGGAAACCGTGGTGGATGGCTAGGGCCAAAAACTGCTTATCTAGCTCTAGGGCTTAGAGGTTGTATCGGTGGTGTTGGTGGAACTCACCCTTATGGCTGGGAAGTTTTATCACTTGGTGGAAAAGGTGGAAGTGCTACTGTTGGACAAGGAAAGAGTGGAGCTAATGTTCCTAAGATCGATGCTTGGAATGAACTAACTTGGCCACCAGAATGGCCACTTGCTACAAATGAACCATCATATCTTCTACCTCACCTACTAGATGATGAGGAGTGGCAAGATAAATGGATAGCAAAAGGTCTAAATGTTCCTAAAAAACTATCTGTTTATGCACCTAGAATGTATAATCCAGTATGGATAAATCCAGATGGATTTAGATGGATCAATGTTCTTAAAAATGAGAAAAAAATAGAGCTTTCATTTAACCTATCTCCTGTTTGGTCTGAGTCAAACTGGTATATGGACTATATACTTCCAGTTGGACTAGCAGGAGAGAGGCATGACCAACACTCTGAGCCAACAAAACCTGCTAGATGGACATCTTTCCGACAGCCTGTTTTAAGAGTTGCTCTTGAAAAATCGGGATGGAAACCTAAAAACCCAGCTCGTGGAACACTAGAAGCTCACATAAAAGCAGGTTTAGGTGAAGTTTGGGAAGAGAATGAGTTTTGGTTTGAGCTTTGCCATAAATTTGTAGATCCAGATGGAAGCTTAGGTATAAGAAAAATGTGGGAGTCTAAAAAATTCTCAGGTGAGACTATCACTGTAAAAGAGTGGTATGATGCAGCATTTGGTGAAAATGCACCAAACCTTAAAAAAACAGTCGATAGTGATGCTAGATATAAAAACGAAGAGTACCCTTACTATGCCTATATGAGAGACCATGGTACATGGCTAGAAGAAGACAATATCTATAATGTCCATGAAAGACCTAGTGAAAACGGTAAGGTAGAGATAGATGGTATCAAACGTCACGGTTTTGCTACTGAATCAGGTAAGTTAGAAGTTTACTCAAGATGGTTAGCAAAAGAGTGGAAGTGGCCTGAGTATGCGATACCAGTTTACCCTAGAGATGATAAAGAGAAAGTTGAAATGGAGCATGTTTTATCTCAAGTAAATCATCTATATATGAAAGAGGAGAACTCATTTGCTCTAAATACTATATTTAGGCTTCCATATAACATCCATACAAGATCGGCTAACTCGAAGCATCTTATGGAGATAAGTCAAAACCATGACCCTATCTGGATAAATACAGTTGATGCAAAAAGACTCGGATTTAAAAGAGGCGATGCTATAAAAGTTAGGATCCAAGATACCGTAACGGGTAATGATACAGGTTATTTTATAGCTATGGCGGTTCCTACTGAGGGTGTTTTACCAGGAACTCTAGCTTGTTCTCACCATGCTGGTAGATGGAAGCTTGTAAACTCTGTAAATATACCTAATGGTGTAAGTGATGGCAAGATACTACCAAATAAAGCAGCAAGAGACTTAAACAGTAAGTCATTTGTTGATGAGGCGGTTGAGGGTGCTGGAAAAGAGGGCGGTCAAACTGCTATAGATGATTATAATGGTACTACAGGGCTAAATAGCTTTGGTATCCCTGTTGCAGAAGTATCTATGGATGGTAAGATAGGTAAGCTCAAATATACTGAGGGTATCAAGCCATTTAAAGCTGCTAGATTTGCACACTATAACCGCGATTCGGGCAATATCTGGTGGGATGGACTAAGTGGTGCATGGCAAAATGCTGTTGCTTCACCTCACCCAGACCCAATCTCTGGTATGCACTGTTGGCACCAAAAAGTTCTACTAGAAAAAGCGGGGCCAAACGACACTATCGGTGATGTATTTGCAAACTACGATGCTAACTTTAAAGTCTATCAAGGGTGGAGAGATAAACTTACTCGTGGGCTAGATGAGAACTCTACAACTCGTCGTCCTAAAACACTAAAAAGACCATGGGTTCGTCTGACTGATGAAGCATGGGAGGTCAATATAAGACCATAGCTAAATGCCTACGGGCATTTAGTAGCTAGCTAATATATACTTTATCATTAGCATAAAAGTTGAGCTATACCCCACATCACTACTATACAGCTTGCCGTTTTTATCATATATCATAATAGTCGGAAAAACCTTTATATTAGAACTATTTGCAAGATTGCCATCTCTATCGTTATAGACTAAAAAACTTAACTCTTTTGAGTCCATATACTCTGCTATATCTTCATCGTTTTTTGAGCTTACTGCTATACTTAGCACATTGAGGTATTTTGCTAAAAAATCAATATTGCTAGAGGTTAGTTTACATATAGGACACCATGTTGCCCAAAAATATACAATAGTAGGGCGGTCATTTTTTATAGTGTAAGTGGCACCATCTATAAGTGTTAAGGTATCTATGTTAAGGCTTTGTTGATTTAAATCTTGTGATCTTGTGTAGCTTATAGCATTGCTGATTAAAAAAAGAGCCACCACTATAAAAAGCAGCTCTTTTAGGTATTTTTTCATAGCTTTTAGATAAATACCTTGCTAAGCATAAAGTATATAGAGCTACTTAGTATCGCGGTCGTAGGGAGTGTAAATATCCACGATAAAACTATAGCTCTTAGTGTGCTTTTTTGGACACTTGCTCCAGGTTCTGCTACCATAGTACCAGCTATAGAGCTTGAGACTATGTGGGTTGTACTAACTGGAGCATGTGTGATATTTGCTAAGAGTATAGTCACCATAGATACAGCTTGTGAGAGGGAGCCTTGCATATAGCTAATAGGCTGAGTCCCTATCTTTTCACCTATGGTTACTAAAACTCTTTTATACCCTATCATAGTCCCTAGCCCAAGAGAGAGTGCAACTGCTATGATAACCCATTTTGGGACATATTCTGAGTCAGATAGTAGCACTTTTCTCTGTATAGATATATACTCTTTTTTATCTTTTTGTGAAGCAGGAAGAGTCTTTTCAAATTGTTCAAAAAAGTTATTTGAGCAGAGTATAGCGGTGTGTACTCTCCATCTATCTGATTCACTAAGAGCAGAGTATGACTCTATCCCATCTAGTTTTTTGGCTATAAAAGATGTAGTCTCATACACTTGATTTATGCTACACTCAACTATCTCATTTCTTGCCTTTAGAGGAGTTCTTAGAGTGTTGTTATCTATAAGTGAGTCGAGTTCTAGTTTGTTATCTTTGTAGTACTTTGCAAGATTTTGTGCACTATCGTGAACTTGAAGTATTTTATACTGTTTTGACTCCATATTTAGTGCATAGTATGATGGAAGTATCCCCATAAGTATGATCATAATGATACCCATACCCTTTTGTCCATCATTTGAGCCATGAGCAAAACTAACCCCAGCACCTGTAGCAATGATACCCATTCGCATCCAAAAGTTAGGTCTTTTTCTTTTGGTTTCACTCTCTGGAGATTTATAAAACTTTTGAGTTGTTATATATTTTCTAGATAGCCACATAAAGAGATACCCACCACCAAAACCTACTAGTGGAGATAGTGCTAAAGCTCCTAGTATGATATAGACTACACTCCAGTTGATGCTTTGTGCTAACTCAAAACCATTCATCACACCAAAGATGGCACTCACTCCTATAAGTGAGCCAATAAGCGCATGTGAGCTTGATGTTGGGAGTCCAAAGTACCATGTAGAGAGGTTCCAGATCATAGCCGATAGTAGAAGTGAAAATATCATAACAAGTGTCGCACTCTTATCGGATGAGACTAAAACATCAAGTGGTAAAAGATGAACTATAGTATAAGCTACACCAATTCCACCAATCATAACACCCAAAAAGTTCATGATTCCAGACATCAAGACGGAGTTTCTTGCATCTAGTGAGTTTGTATAGACTATCATCGCTATAGCATTAGCGGCATCGTGAAAGCCATTTATAACTTCATAAAATAGTGCTATGAGTAAAGAGAT
>JBAYYR010000095.1:0-5276 GCA_041672945.1 Sulfurimonas sp.
CATATGAGAATAATGAGGAGAAAATAATGCAGTCAATAGAAGTTAAATATTTAAAATTAAATAAATATTTAGATACAACACAGAGAACTAAATCATTATTATGATTAATAATAAGAAGAAATTAAATTTATGGGATAATAAAATAGTAGATTACTGGGTTGATCTATTTTCAAATAAAATAAATTTAATAGTAAAAAAATATCATTCTGAAGATATTTTTAAAAAACAGATAAATAAGCCTATTTATAATTTATTAACTTTTATAAAAGAAAATAAAAAAGAAGATATAATAAATCAAGTTCCTAATCAGTTATCTTTATTTAATAATATATATAATAAATTATCAGTAGATTCTATTAAATCTTATATAGCTAAAACGATAGATAGTTTTATTAAAAATGCCCCTAAAGTTTTTGGGGATATATATAAATTAACTTATAAAATGAATTATACAGAAGATGATAAAAGAACAGCTTCTTATCTTTCTAAACTATTTATTGACCAGTCTGGTATATTAACTACTTCACCGTTAGGCGCTAATACAATGAAAGATATAATACGAATAACTTATAATGATGTAAAAGAAGGGGTTAAAGATAAGAAAGAAATATATAATAATATAATAACATCCTATCCTTCAATAGTAGAACGAGGATTAACTAAAAATGCTTCTGTATTATCAGATTTAGTAATTACAAATGCTAGATCTTATTCAGCTTTAGCAGCTATGAGAGATTCAGGGATAGAGGAGTATGAGATAGTAGCTATATTAGATGATCGAACTTCTGAAATATGCCAATTTTTAAATGGAAAGAAATTATCTGTTAAGAAAGGATTAGCAGTATTTACAGAGCATAAATTTTATAATTTATCATTATTAAAATTATATCGACCGTGGGGTGAGGTTAAAAAAGTTAATAATAAGGATCAGATATATTTTAATAATATAATAGTAGGTAGTAAAGCTGAAGATGAGCTTGATTTTAAAGAAGAGAAAGATTTAACTACCACAGACATTACATCTCCTCCGTATCATCCGCATTGTCGTTCTAAAATAGTTCCTGTTTTTAAATTCCAAAGAGGATATAATAATATGATAGAATTAAAGAAAAGTTATCTGCATAATGTACAGGAGTTATTAAATAATTTTTATTTTAATCTGGATGATTATGGTGTAACTTTAAAAGATATTTTAGAAGGCATAGAAGTAGAGAAAGAGCATTCTAAGAATTTAAAAAATACTATGAAAATAGTATTAGATCATTTAAAAGAAAGAAAGGATTATTATAAGATATTAAAAAAAGTAATGAAAAAAAGTAAAGTATTTTCAGAGGGTACTATACGTAGATGGCGGGATGGTAATGATTATATAAAAAAAGATGGCAAATGGCAAATATATAAAAAATTACATAAAGAAATAGCTAATAAAGTAACTTCTTTATTACGAGATGTATTAAGATTATTAACAATATTAAAAGGGTTACAAAAAGAGATAAAAAATAATAAAGGGGATATAAATAAATTATTAGATTTTGTTGAAGATATATTTCCAGAGGTTGATAATTATTTAACTGCACAAGCTAAATATCGTAAAAGAACTGAGGATAAAAATCAAGGTAAAGATGTTAAAAATCAAAGTAAAGATGTTAAAAATAAAGTTAAAGATATTAAGAATAAAGAAGCATTAACTACAAAGCAGATACTAGAAGTATTAAAAAATATTACTGGAGAGTTAGAAAAAATAAAAGTTGAACAAGGAGATAAATTAGATAAGAAAACTTTTGATAGATTAACTATAATATTAAATAAATTACAAGGA
Organism: Sulfurimonas sp.; assembly: GCA_041672945.1. GTDB lineage: Bacteria > Campylobacterota > Campylobacteria > Campylobacterales > Sulfurimonadaceae > JBAYBZ01. The sequence continues at coordinate 1,820 of JBAYYR010000095.1, forward strand.
TTAAAGGGATTAAAGGGGGAAGAAAAATTATTTATAAAAGAGGAAGAGGATGCGACGGAGCAAGTAATAGAAGATTTATCTTATAAATGGGCCCGAAAGAGTAGTATTACCAATTTAGGGGAAGATATAGTATTATCAGCCAGACATAAAAGGCATTTATACGAATCTGTAGAAGATGCTGAAAAAGCAGGACAAGGAGAATCTTTTGTTACTCGGGATAACTTATTAGCATTAAATGGGATAGATTTTTTTATGGGATTAACTAAGAATAATATAAAAAATCGTATGATTTTATTTACTCTATTACAACATTTCCCAAAATCCCCGAATTATTCCAATGCTAAACCTTATTATGGAGAAAAAGCGGGTGAAATAGACGAGGCAAAGAAATTAATTTGGGAACATTATAATAATGTATTTATAGGGGTTCAGGATATAATAAAAAAAGGAATAGAGAACAATACTAATATAAATAGTATAATAAGCGAAACTGCTAGTTATATAAGTAATATAATACATGGGAGGGGCTTTAATTCTATTATTCCATCAGCAAAAGAATTATCTGATAATTATTTTTTATATCCAAATAAACAATTATTTAGTAAATATTATAAACAATTATCTGCCGCTACTAAAAATACAGGGTTTTTAGATATATCTAAAGATCATAGAAAAATATTAACTGATATAGAATTAGTACAGAATATTAAAAATATTGATGAGAATATTTTTAAAATAGCTCAGCGATATTTTGAAAATAAAGAATCATTAAAAGATAGTATTAAAAGATATACAGATGAAGGAATTCAAAAGCCAAAACAAATTAGTAATAAAATAATAAATTTAAAAAATGTAGAAGTAACAAATACTAAATTTGAAAATTATACAGTAGAGCAATTGAATGATTATTTATTAAATACTGTAAAAGTACGAGGTATTCAATGGGGGAATAGTGTTACAGATGAAGAAAGAAAAGAGCATTTAAAAAATATAGCTACTACTTTTGAGGATTTAAGTAATATATTAAATATTTCAATAGATCAGATAGCAGGGGGGCAAAAATTAGCCTTTGCAATTGGGGCTAGAGGTAAGGGGAGTTTTTTAGCACATTATGAACCTACCTTAATGATAATTAATCTAACTCGTGCTAGAGGAACAGGATCAGTAGCTCATGAGTATGGTCATTTTTTGGATGATATGATAGGTATGTATGTAGTTAAGACTAAAAAAGAGAGATTAGAGAATATAGTTAAGTTACAGAACTTTTATAATTCAGATAATATGCCAGCGGATATAAAAGGAGTAATAAAAGATAAGTCTAAAAAAATTAATGCTTTTTTTGCATCTCAGATACCGTTGGATTTAGCTTTAACAGAAGAGGAAAATAATAATATTAGAAAAGAAGTAGATAAAGATTTTGACTTTATTACTTTTAAGAAAAATATAAAAAAATTAATAGAGGAAGAAAAGTTAAAATTAGGACGGCATAAATTACCTACGTATCATTTGAAATATTTATATAACAGGCATTCTATAGGAATTTCTGAAGAAGCTATAGATATAGAATTTAAAAATAAATTAAAAAATTATTATGATGCAACAAAAGATGAAATTAATATGGCAGTAGAAAAAGTTAAATCTTATAAGCAGACAATACTAGAATTAGATTTAACACAGGTTAAAATATATTATAAATTTTCAGATAAAATACAGATACCATTAGCTGAAATAGAAGCAGGATTACATACGGTAAAAAATTGGGTGCCTGGATCAACTGAAATAGATGTAGGGGATAATTTACTTAATTCAGAAAGTATAAAAAATTTAGTTACTGGAGGCAGATATAATAGAGAAGTAAATAAAAAAGTAGAGATTTTTAAAGATAGTAAAAAAGAAGAAGATTCTTTGAAAGAATCTTTAAAAAGATTGCAGAAATTTATTACTACTGAATTTATTCCTAATATAAAAAGTAGAGCAATAAAAGATAAATTAGATATACCTGAAGAGAAATTAAGAAATTATTATTATACTAATACTGAATGTTTTGCCCGTATATTTGAAACTTATATTAATAAAAAACAAAAAGAGCAAAAAAATAAAAATACTTATTTAAATAGAGAACGGGAATATACTCAATTATACCCTACAGAAGCAGAATTAGTTAAAATAACTCCAACATTAGATAGTTTAATGCAAGTTTTAAGAGAGCAAAAGATATTAGAAAAATCTTTTTATATAAATAAAATATTAAAAAGGAAGGAAGCAATAATGAAAAGTAAGCAAGGAACTAAAGGATACCCAGAAGGTACTATACATAGATGGAGAGATGGGAGTGATTATATTAAAAAAAATGGAAAATGGCAAATATATAAAAAGCCAATTCATGAAATTGAACATAAAATTTCTAACATGTTAAAAGAAGCTTTAAAATTATTAGGGCTTTTAAAAATATTTAATAAACAGGTTATAACTGGTAAAAAACAGGGTGATGTTGAAGGTATAGTTGAAAATGCAGAAAAGATAATACCTGATATTCAGGCTTATTTATTATCTCGTGCAAAAGCTAGAAAAGGAGCTGGAATAAAAGAAAAGAAAGAGCCTGGAGTAAAGGAGACAAAACTTAATCCAGTAGAGAATAAAAAAGAATATATTACTACTTCTAAAATATTAGGTATGTTGCAACAAATTACAGGTGATTTAGAAGGTGTAAAAAAAGAATTCGGGGATAAAATAGATAAGAAATTATTAACCCGATTAGATACTATATTAGGACAGTTAAAAGAATTAAAAATAACTACCATAAAGGAGGTAACTAAAGATGAAGGACAAACAGAATCAAAACAAACAGAACCATCAACAAGTACAGAAACAAATATCGGAGGACAGCGCCCTACAGGCGGAGATAATGGAGGGGGAAGTCCCGTTGTCAATCCAGCTATTATGGGAGGATATGGAAAAGAGTATACAGGAAGATATGGTAAAGATGGGATCTTACTCTCCAGAGCTGAAAAATCAAAAATACCAGAAAAGAACCACTTATCCGAAACTTTTACTCGATTGTTAATGAAACATCAGCAGGATGGAGTTAATCTTGCTATTGAAAATTTTGAAAAAGGACAGAAAGGCTTTATAATAGCGGATGGTACAGGAGCTGGTAAAACAATGAGTCAGTTAAGTTTAGCTCAGACTATGATTGAAAAAGCTAAAAAAGAAGGAAAAGAGGGGCCTGTACTTATAGTAACAAAAAGTGATGCAATAATAAATGATGCTTTCACGAAAGATGCTAAATTTTTAGGAGTAGATTTTACGGCTATTAAAGAAGAGCCTGGAAAATGGGAAAATAAAGTCTATATATGTAGATATATGGATTTAAACAAATTAACTCGTTCTGCTTTCCCTTTAATAATATTTGATGAAAGTCATAATTTACAAAATGCAGGATCTCAACAGACAAAAG
>JBAYYR010000096.1:0-5230 GCA_041672945.1 Sulfurimonas sp.
CTTTTATTTTTCTGTATCGATATAATCATTTATACTATAAAGTCCAGCACTTTTACCATGTAGCCACTGTGCAACTCTTATGGCTCCCTGAGAGAAGGTATTTCTAGATGTTGCTGTGTGATTTAACTCTATAAATTCACCATCATTATAAAACCCAACAGTGTGTCTTCCAACTATATCGCCACCCCTTAGTGCCATAACTCCTATCTCATCTTCGCTTCTAGCACCAATGTCGCCATCTCTACCACTTATACGAACACTATCAAGATCAAGCCCTCTAGCTTTAGCAGCACTCGCGGCTAGTGTTAGAGCAGTTCCACTAGGTGAATCTTTTTTGTGTCTGTGGTGCATCTCAACTATCTCTATATTAAACCCTTCTAGAGTCGCTGCTGCTTCTGATACAAGGCGATTTAGTAGAGCAACCCCAAGTGACATATTTGTAGCATAGAGTATAGGCATATGTTTAGATGCCTCTTTTAGGAGATTTTGTTGATGCTCATTTAGCCCTGTTGTGCCGATAACTAAAGGTTTTGGGTTTTTAAGAACCTCTTCTAGAAGTGCTTCACAAGCATTTGGGAGTGAAAAATCTATAACAATATCACAAGCATTTAAAAAAGCCTTATACTCTTTTGTAACCAAGATAGATGGTGCTATAGAAAACTCAAGGTTATTTCTCACAAGCACACTGCTAAGAGAGATATCTTTTTTGGTTTTTAGATCTTCAACTATAAGTTTTCCAACTCTACCATTTGCCCCAAGCAAACCAACTTTTATCATGATAAGCCTTTAATTTAGGTGTTCATCAACATAAGCGATCGCACTAAGAGCAGCAACAGCTCCATCTCCAGCAGCACTAACGACTTGTTTTGGAGCATCTACTCTCATATCACCCGCACTAAAAAGTCCCGCAGTAGATGTTCTCATCTTAAGATCAACCAGAACTTCGCCGTATTGGTTCATATCACACAAAAAGCTACCATCTTCTTGCATAAGTGTTTGGTTGTTTATGTTGTTTCCTACAAATACAAATATCCCAGGAACTGCGATATCTCTAATCTCCCCAGAGTCGGTTTTAACTTTTATACCAGCAACACCCATAGCATCGCCATAAACTTCATCTGGAACCGCATTTAGAACAAGCTCTATATTTTGTGCTTTTTTAACTCTCTCTATGGTGTTTGGTGCTGCTCTAAACTTATCTCTTCTATGGATAAGATAGACTTTAGTACATATCTTAGCAAGGTATAGTGCCTCTTCAAGTGCTGTATCGCCACCACCAATAACCGCTACCTCTTTACCTTTGTAGAAAAATCCATCACAAGTTGCACAAGTACTAACACCTTTTCCAAAAAGCTCATCCTCACCTGCAAAACCTGCTTTTTTAGGAGATGAACCCGTACAGACTATAACACTATAAGCCTCAGAGATTGAACCATCTTCTTTGTGGATTTTAAAGATATCACCATCTTTGGTTACCTTTTGAACCTCTAGCATCTCATGTTTTAAGCCAAATTTCTGGCATTGCTCTGGCCATGGCATCATAAGATCCATACCGCTTATCTCACCCGTTACACCTGGGTAGTTCTCTATCTCAGAGCTTTGAGTTATCTGCCCACCAGGCATACCTTTTTCAAACATAACAACATTTGCTAATCCCCCACGGGTAGTATAGAGTCCTGCGGTAAGCCCTGCTGGTCCGCCACCAATAATCGCACAATCAAGTATCATTTTTTTAGCCTTAGATAAAATATATATTTGTATATGATACTATCTTGTTTATAAATGGAGCCTTTGATTTTTTAAATAAAAAGAGATTGAGGAGAAATTATAATGAAAAGTAGAGGCAAAAAGCCTCTAAAAAGTTATGCTAAAAGAGCATCTATTTTTGCAGCTAAAGCCGCTTTTGATTGTGCACCAACAACTTGATCTTTTAACTCACCATCTTTAAAAAACATGATAGTAGGTATAGAGCGGATACCAAACTTAACTGCGATATCCTGCTCCTCATCTGTGTTTACTTTACAGATGTTTGCTTTACCATCATAGTCATTTGCAAGTTCATCTATAACTGGAGCTATCATACGACAAGGTCCACACCAAGGTGCCCAAAAATCAACTAGCGATACACCCTTAGCTAGAGTTGCTTCAAAGTTAGCATTTGTTAGTTCTATATATTGACCCATAATTCTTCCTTAAAAATTAAAAATTTCTCAATTATACAAACTTAACTCTTTAACTTAGCTTCAAAAGTTTTTATACTCTTTTTTTCTATTTTTATAATACACGCACCGTGTGTAGCCGACATCTTTTGCTAACTCTACAACCTCTTTGTTAAATAGTCCAACTTGCTCTGGCTTATGTGCATCTGAACCAAATGTTATCTCAATGCCTAGCTTTTTTGCTTCAAGTAAAATCTCTCTTGATGGGTATGCTTCACCTATTGGTTTTCTATAACCTGCCATATTTATCTCTATGCTCATTTCTGAGTCTTTTATAGCCTTTAGTGCATCTTTTGCTATCTCTGTTATGGAGAGATTTTTTGGTAAAAACTTAAAAACTTTTATAAGATCTATATGTCCAACTATATCAAAAAGATTTGTTTTTGCCATAGACTCTATTTTGTTAAAATACTCAACCCAAATATCGTCTATATTTTTTTGTTCATACCTACCTATAAACTCAGGGTTATCAAACCCCCATCCATCTAAAAAGTGTACCGAGCCTATAAGATAATCTACATCACTTTTTAAGACCCTCTCATCCATAAACCCCTCAAGGTAGTCCACCTCATAGGCTAGTAGGATATCTATATCTTTAGCATATCTATCTTTAGCCTCAAGCACAGCATTTTCATACCACTCCATCTGCTCAAAACTCATACGATATTTTGGATCAAAATCCATAGGAGCATGGTCGCTAAAGCCAAAATATTTGATACCTTTTTTTATAGCTTGTTGTATATATTCATCTATTTCACCACTTGCATGGTTGCAGAGTTTTGTGTGGTTATGCAAGTCAATTAGCATCTAAAATCTCTCTTTTTTATGGTATTATAGTGCTAATAATTAAATTAGTTCTTATTTTATTTGGAGATTTTTATGACTCAAGAAGAATTAGATGCCCTTATGAGTGGTGATTTTGATGAAGATGCTTTAACTGAGTGCGAGGATGAGGAGAGTTGTCCTAGAAAAGATGATTTAGAGCTTCCAGCGGGATATAGCGATAAAACATCTCACCATTGGCCCCTACCTGCTACTGAAGAGAACAAGATGGTCTATCAGCTAGATGATGTAACAAAAGAGTCTGAGGAGAAAGCGACTGAGATTTTTGACATTATAGAGGGTGTCTCCGATGCTTTAGTAAAAAATGAGAAGCATGTTAAGAGTGCTATTTCTATAGTAGAGGGAAACATCGGTATCTTCTCAAACCTAAGTCAGAAGTTCCCCGATGTAGCCACTTTTGGTGCTCAACTAGAGAAAAACAACCAAGCAAAAGAGGATCTACAAAAAGTACTAGAGGTTTTTGATGATAGCTCTGATGCTATTATGAATGTTATGGATGTTATGCAGTATCAAGATATTCATCGTCAAAAGATAGAGCGAGTTATAAATGTTATGAGAGCATTATCTAAGTATATGAACTCACTTTTTGAGGGTCGTATAGAGGATGAAAAAAGGGTCGCTTCGGCACAACATATAGCGGGAGATACCCATAGTGAAGTGGTCTCTGATGATGATATTGAGGCACTTTTGGCTCAGTTTGCTAAAAAATGAAAAAAGCAGAACTACTAAGTCCTGCGGGTAATCTTGAAAAACTAAAAATAGCGATAGATTATGGTGCAGATGCAGTTTATGGTGGAGTTAGTCACTTCTCACTTCGTATAAGATCGGGTAAAGAGTTTAGCTACGAGGAGTTTGGTGAGGGTGTAGAGTATGCTCATGCTAGAGGTAAAAAAGTATATGCCACTATAAATGGTTTCCCTTTTAACTCACAACTTGATCTGCTAAAAAAACATATGTTAAAGATGGCAGAGCTAAATGTCGATGCTTTTATAGTAGCTACGGCGGGTGTTTTAAAACTAGCAAAAGAGACCGTACCACATATGCCACTTCATCTCTCAACTCAAGCAAATGTTATGAATGTGCTTGATGCTAAAGTCTATCATGAGATGGGAGCAACTAGGATCATAACCGCTAGGGAGATATCGCTAAGAGATCTAGTGGAGATAAAAAAAGAGCTTCCAGAGCTTGAGCTTGAGGTTTTTGTCCACGGCTCTATGTGTTTTGCATATAGCGGAAGGTGTCTTATATCTACACTTCAAAGTGGAAGAGTGCCAAACCGTGGAAGTTGTGCAAATGATTGTAGATTTCCTTATGAGCTTTATGCCGCAAATCCTGAAACAGGAACCCTTTTTAGGCTAGAAGAGGATGAGGGGATAGGGACTTATATCATGAACTCAAAAGATCTAAATCTAGCATCTCATATAAAAGAGATACTAGATAGTGGAGCAGTCGATTCACTCAAGATAGAGGGGCGGACAAAAACATCATACTATGCGGCTATAACTGCAAAAGCTTACAGGATGGCGATAGATGATTATTATGATGGGGTGAGTGATAGCAAAAAGTATCAGTATGAGCTAGAGAGTTTACAAAACAGAGGCTACACCGATGCTTATCTTATCTCAAGACCATTTGAAAAACACGATACCCAAAGTTTAGATTTTACTATGCAGTTAGGGACTCATCAAGTTAGTGCTCAAGTTCAAGAGGATGGGGAGTATTTTATGTGCAAATACAAAACCTTGCCAAATGATGAGCTTGAGATAGTAGCTCCACTAAACTCACAGATAGATATAGTTGAAAATGAGTTTGGTAAAACATATGAAAAAGATGGTAAATTTTACCTACAACTTTTTAAGTTAGTCGCTAAAAATAACAAGATTTGGGATGAGGTTCATAGTGGCAATACAAACCCTATAAAACTACCAACTCACTTGCCACCATTTACATTTTTAAGGATCCCATCTCACCCAGATATGGGGACTTACCCAAAAACATAAACTAAAAAAGGAAAAACTAAGTTATGAAATTTGTTTCAATCATCATGGGAAGTAAGAGCGATTATGAGGTTATGAAGTCATGTTCTGATACATTTGAGGCTTTTGGAGTAAACTATGAGCTAATCATATCATCGGCTCATCGCTCACCTGAGAGGACAAAAGAGTATA
>JBAYYR010000097.1:0-5229 GCA_041672945.1 Sulfurimonas sp.
CTCACCTTTTATGTTTTTAAGTGATTTTTTTATATCTTTTGCAAAACCCTTATGGTACTCTTGATACCTTTTGCTTATCTCTTTTGCTACAAATATCTCTCTTGTTGGGGCTTTTTTATCTATCTCATCTAGAAGTTTTTCTATGCGGTGAACCGACTCATAAACTACAGCTACATAGCCGCTATTTAAAGCTTTTTTAAGCTCACTCTCCCTATCTGCTCCTTTATGTGGTAAAAACCCAAAAAAAAGCATCTCTTTGCCTACAAATCCACTAGCCACATAAGCACAAAGAGCTGCATTTGCTCCGGGAAGTACATCATAAGCTATACTATTTTGTTGTGCAAAAGCTATAAGTTTTTGAGCAGGATCGCTAACACTTGGCATACCAGCATCGCTTACATAGACTACATTTTTATCAAATATCTCTTTATCTATGGAGTTTAAAAACTCATCTTCGTTATGTGAGTGGAGTGAGAAAAATTGTTGATTTTCTTTAAAGGGGGTGTTGTATCTATCTTTTAGTAGATTTATAAGTTTTTTTGTGACTCTTGTATCTTCACAAAGCAAGATATCGGCTTCACTTAGAGCCTCTATCGCCCTAAGAGATATATCGCCTATATTTCCAATCGGTGTTGGAACAAGCTCTAGCATGGAGTAAGTTTTAGTTTTTAGCGTAGCGTCTGTTAAACTTATCTATTCTACCTGCTGTATCTACCATTCTTTGTGAACCTGTAAAAAATGGGTGACACTCGTTGCAGATGTCTATTTTCATCTCTGCTTTTTCACTTTTGGTTACAAAACTGTTACCACAAGAACAACTTACTTTACACTCTACTAAAACTGGATGTAGATCTTTTTTCATAGTTAAACCTTTTAATACTCGTTGTTGTGCGAATATCGATATATTTTTTGTATCCCTATTGGCGGGGATATTTTGAAGCGAAATGATATCTTAAAAGAGATTAATATTTCATAAATTTGTTATAATTTTACAACTAGTTGGCGATTTCAATGAATTGGTATTGTGAAGGAGAAGGTGGGACAGGGTTAGCCTTTAATAAGGAGTATAACAATGCCCAAACTCATTGTAATTGTTATAGTTTTGATGTTTTTGACATCAAGATTATATTAAAAGCTTATAGACTAAGAAGCGGCAACTTCTTAGTCTATTTGTCCCAACTAGCTCAAATTATACTACTCTTTATATAAAAAATCAATCTTTATAGTAAAACCTTACTAGCGACCGCTAAAACTGCACTCTCACTCTTTAGTATCATATTGCTATCAAATGAGCATATATTTTTAAAAAGCTCTCGCTCATCTTCGCTAAATCCGCCCTCACAACCTATAAGTACATCTCTAGCCTCACCATTAAAAACCTCTGAAGCAAAATCAAAAACTAAAGCATTAGGGTACTCTTTTAAAAACTCTAAAACACTCTTAGACTCTGCAAACTCTAACATATCGCTTCGTCCACTTTGTTGCATAGATGCCTCAACTATACGATTAAATCTTTTAAAATCTAGCCTAAAATTTCTTTGAGACCTATCGCAACTTACAAATGTTATCTTAGAAACACCCATCTCACAAAGTGATGGAAGTGCTTTTTCTATCGAACCAACATCTACCTTACACCACCCTATATGTAGGTATTTTTTAGGTTTTACTTCGTATGTTTTTGATTCGACTAACTTAAAATCGGCGGTTTTTGGGTTAATCGCCAAAAGCTCATAGCTATGGAGTCTATTTAGCTCATCTTTGTTTCTAAAAGCGATAATATCGCCTATTTTGTGTCTTCTAGCTTTTATGATGTACCTAAAAAGCTCATCTTTTATAGTTAAATTTTGCTCACCTGCACTATCGCAAAAACTAAATATCATACCATCTTCATCCAGATACTAACAGCCAAAACCAACACAAACTGAGCTATAAAAACCTTTTGTGACATACTTTTAAACTCACTACTAAACTCTCTTGTTCTTTTTAACACCTTTAGTCTCTTTGCCTCAAGGTAGATATATATAGCCGAGGCGACTATCATAGCGATATTTTCTAGTGTAAAACTAAGATGTTTAGCAGCCATCATAACTACACCTGTAAACATAGTTGCACCTATAGCAGTAAAAGCCAAAGGGTTATAAAGAGTCTGTATCCGCTTGTATTTTTTAAACTCACCTACACCCCTTAAGAGTAAAAGATGAGCCAAAATCACCAAAAAAATCATCACAACCGAGTAGTAATGTGCTACAATACTCATACTATACATTTCATTCATAGGTGAAATCTTACTATAAAAAAGAGTAATTATGTTAGCAACAATCGACCAAGCACTAGATTTTATATATCAAAACACAAAACCAACCACAAAAGAGCTTATCCCCATCGAGTCGGCTTGTAATCGTGTACTAGCTAAGGCTATCATAGCAACTCACAACCTCCCACCATACGACAACTCCGCTATGGATGGCTTTGCCATAAAGTTTAGTGACAAAGATAAAAAACTAAAAATAACTAGCACTATCTTTGCAGGTGATAACTTTGATGGCACCTTAAATAGTGGTGAGTGTTTTAAGATCATGACAGGTGCAAAAGTGCCAAATGGTGCCGATACCATCGTACCTATAGAGGATGTTATAGTTGTAGATGAATATATAAAAATTCAAAAAGAGCCAAAAAAACTAGGCAACCATATAAGAAGATGTGCCGAAGATATAGCAAGTGGCACAACTCTTTTAGAGTCAAAAACTAGACTTTTTGCCCACCATATAACACTTTTAGCATCTCAAGGTATTAGCCATATAAAGGTTTTTAAAAAACCAAAAATTGCGATATTTGCTTCAGGAAATGAGCTAAAAATGCACCATGAAAAAGTTGAATCCCATCAGCTATATAACACAAACTCACCATCTTTTTATGCAAGAGCCTTAGAGCTTGGGTGTGAGGTTAGCTTTATAGGTACCGCTAAAGATAGCTTAGAAGATATAGATGAGCATATAGTCTCATCGCTAGAGAGCGATCTTGTTATCACAAGTGGTGGGGCTAGTGTTGGGGAGGCCGATTTTACAAAAGAGGCATTTAGCAAGTTTGATTATGAGGTATTTTTTGATAAAGTCCAAATCCGCCCTGGTAAGCCAACTATGTTTGGTAAAATCGGCAAAACTCTTGTGTTAAATCTCCCTGGTAACCCACTAGCTGCTATGTTAAACTTTGAGCTTTTTGCAAAATCTATCATACTAGCACTAAGTGGGGATAATGAGTGTTATCATGGTTTTTTAGACTCTAATATATCAACCTCTTATGTTATGAACTCAGCTAGAACAACTTTAGTAGCAGGGTATTTTGATGGAAAAAGCTTTACACCACAAGCAAAATCCTCACCAGGGATGGTAAGCCCTATGGCACTATCAAACAGTTTTATAGTTATAGATGAGAGTGTAGATGAACTAAAACAAGGCGATAGAGTTAAAGTTTTACCTATAAGATTTAGCTTTAACTCTTCAAACAAGGGTGATATAAAAACTAAACTCTCCTAGGGTTTATAAACTCCTCGCCACTTTTTAGTTTTTGCCAAACCTCACCATACTCGCTAAGTATATCTTCACTTATGATGATCTTATCTAGCTCTATCTCACCCATAACACTACTATAAGCATCATCTCTAAAAGCTTGAGCATAGCCTGTATCGGTCTCATGAACTATGATGCTATGGAGTTTTACCTCTTTTTCACCATTTATGGTTGTAGTTTGAGCAAAAAGCCTATCGATAAGTACAAAAAAAACTCTACTAAACTGTTCAGCAGATGGCGAAACACCAAGCTCTATCCACCTACTAGAGTGCTTTTTCATATCTTTTATATACCCACTATCATCGCCACTCCAAAGGGTTATAGCATGATCAAAACTATCTATAATCGCTTTTATACTACCCTTCATAAGTCCAAAATCATAAACCATATGACCATTATCTAAAAAGTTTGAACTAAAAAGCACCTCTATTTTGTATGAGTGACCATGGATAGAAGTGCTACATCTTGTAGTGCTACAACCCCTTACAATATGAGCATTTTCAAACTTAAATAGTTTTCGTATTATCATCAAACACCTCTATCTTTATCCCAAAGCCTTATGTGCAATCTATCGCTAAAGCTATAACCTTTGCTTTTACAAAACTCTATTAGTGGCATACTATTTTTCTCAACTTCAGCTCTATTTCCACCAACTGGCATACAGTATATCTGCAAGTTTGGACAGATGGAGCTTATTAGCTCTATCTCATTTTCAAGCTCACAGTTTATCGAGTCACTATCTATACTAAACTTAAAAAAAGCATCACGGCTATTTTGACAAATCTCACTTAAGACTTTAGGCTTTACCCTCTTAGCATAAGGCTCAAGTGAGTTAGAGAGCTTCACCGATAGTGCAAAAACCATCTTTTTATATATGGGAAAAAGTTCAAAATCAACCTCTATAGTCCCATTTGTCTCAAAAGTTACCCTGTGAGATTTTTGATCAAGTTTTTCTAAAAACTCTACAAATATCGGCTCATCTGCATAGATAAGCGGTTCGCCACCACTTAAAACAACATCTACTTTTGGTGGTAAATCATAAAGTTCTAGTATGCTTATTAGCTCATCTGCTGTTTTTATAGCTACCCAACTTTGCTTAAACTCACTCGATGCGGCATATATGGTATCACACCCTATTATGGTTTTGCCATCTGGTGTTGTGTCGCTACACCCAAAACCCTCACACTTTAAGTTACACCCACCAAAACGGAAAAAAAGCGATGGAGTCCCTACAAATCTCCCTTCACCTTGGATAGAGTAAAAATGCTCAACAAGGTATATCATCAACCACCAGTCTCATAAAAAGCACGACTCGACACCTCACCATCATCGCCACCCCAGCGGTTTTTCTCTGGTTTATTTTTAACAACCTCTCTTAGCACTTCAGCAGCACTTGCAACATCACCTGCCCTTATAGCTTTTTGGATACTCATAGCCTCATCAAAATACAAACACGGTATCAGATGACCCTCAGCGGTTAGTCTTATGCGGTTGCACTGTTTACAAAAATCATCTCCATAAGGCTCAATCACACCAAATCTATAACCATCACTTAAGCGGTAGTATCTAGATGGTGAAGAGCCATCATAACCCTCTAAGCTAAACTCATACTTACTAGCCAAAATCTCTAAAAGCTCAGCGGTTGGAACCCTTGCTATCTCCT
>JBAYYR010000098.1:0-5228 GCA_041672945.1 Sulfurimonas sp.
CCAAAACTTCAATATAAAAGATGTAGCACTATCTATAACTCACGATGGAGAGTATGCTATAGCGGTTGTTGCTATTGTTTGAGATTCCAAATCAAGTTTGGAATGACTCTTACTACCGCATCGGCTTAAAACTATAGACAAGTCTTGGAAGCAGTAGCAGGTTTGAGATAAGCACACTTATCATAACAACTCCCGTAAGTAGCCCAAAGTATATAGTTGGAACAAGGTTTGATAACATCAGTATAGAAAAACCTATAACTATAATAATGGTAGTATGGTACATCGGATGCCCTACACTATTTAGTGAGTTTTTTACCGCCTCTTCATAACTACCACTATGTTTTAGCTCAAACTCAAAACGGTGCATAAAGTGGATAGTATCATCAACCGCGATACCAAGGGCGATAGCAGCTATAGTTATAGTCATAATATCTAGCGGGATACTAAGCCATCCCATAATCCCAAACACCAAAGATATAGGTATAAGATTTACCACAAGTGATATAAGCACTAGTTTTACTCTTCTAAAAAGTACCATAAACATACCTGCAAGTATAAGTATAGAAGTCCCTGCGGTTGCTATTTGTGAGCTAAAAAGTGACTGAAGCATATTGTTATAAAGTACCATCAAATTAGTTAGTCTATATGTTGTCTCTTTGTTTTTTATAACATCTCTTAGGTCGTGTTCTAGTTTTTTTATAAGCTCATCTCGTCTTAAATCTGGGTTGGAATCGACTATTCTCATAGTAACTCTTGCCTCATTTGCATCTATATCTATAAACGGTGAGAGTATAAGTTTTTTATAATCCTCTGGTAGCTGGTTATAAAAGAGTGCCAACATCACACCGTCTAAATCTTTGTTATTATTTAGCCTCTTGCCGACCTCAAGAAGTGTCGCTAAGGATTGAACTTTACCCACCTCTGGGATAGTTTGTAGGTAGTTATGAACATCGATTATGGTTTGCATCTTCTCTTTGGTGAACCAATACTGCTTTTGATCTTTGTTTTGCTCAAACTCACTCTCAAAATCATCAAACTCATCATCGCTATCTTGAGCCACTTCCAACTTTGGCTCATCTTTAAACTTTATAATAACATCAAGCGGGGTAGTCCCACCCAAAGACTCATCTATCACCTTCATACCTTGATATATATGGGTTGAGGTTTTAAAGTAGTTTATAAAACTATTTTCAACAAACACTTTTGATGCTCCAACTACCGAAAAGATGGTAGCTAACAGGGCAACACCTATTATGATTTTGCCTCTATGTAGGACTATATTTGGCAAAAACGATATAAACCCTAAGTTGTTTTGGGCTTTTTTATACTCACTCCCCTTCCCTACTAACATAAGTATGATAGGAAAATATACAAATGTTAAAACAAGCGATATGAGTATCCCAACACTCATCATAAGCCCTAGATTTATAACAGGCTCTATCTTTGATAAAACAAGAGAAGAGAAGCCAACAACAGTTGTTATGATGGCAAAAAATGATGGTATAAGCTTAGAGAGAACTGTATCTATAACTAGCTTATACTGAGTCGCTTTGGGGTATAAAAAGTAAAGCTCTCTATATCTCTCTATAAGATGAACGGTGATAGACATAGTTATGATAAGCTGAAGTGCTACAAAGTTAGAAGATATAACAGTAACTTCCCAGTTAAAAAACCCTAGCACACCGCCCGTTGAGACTATAGAGACAAAGCTTATAAAGAGTGTAAGGAGTATCCATTTTAGTTTTCTAAATATATACCAAAGTATAAGAGTAAATAATAAAACAAGCCCTACCCCATAAACAACAAGATCGCTCTTTACAAACCCGACAACATCGGAGGCTATCATGCTAACCCCGCCTAAAAATATACTAGCCTTATCTTTATGCTTACCTATAATCTCTCTTATTTGTTCAATATCTTTAGTTGTTTTTTCACCCTGAGCCTCTCTATAGTTCCTAAACTCCTCGATGATATTTTTTAGTTTTTGGCTCTCTTTATCACTCAAGCTACCATTTTTTTGCTTATCTTGTAAAAAGTTTCGCTCATCTACAAACTCTAAGTATTTTGGATCATCTTTTAGGTGTAAAACGATAGCGGTTGTTGAAAAATCACTACTAACTAGTGCATTTGAGTATAGCGGTGAGTTTAAAAACTCCTTTTCTACAAGCGATTTGTCAAACTCTTTTGTACTTAGCGAATCGACCCCCGCAACAAGGTCTGAGATGGGTCTTTGTGGGGATTCTAAAAGTGGTACATTTAGTATAGAGGTGATTCTAGCGATACTTTTTACCTCTAAAAGCTCATCTAATAGTTTCTCTATATCATCCAGTGAGCTTTGAGATAAAAGTGGCTCGTTTGGCTTGTAGGTTAAAACTAAAAAACTTGAGTTTTCATACCTTTTATATACCTCTCTAAAAAAAAGCAGGTCTTTATCATCATCTAAAAGGAGTGTTTCAGCAGAAGCATCTATCTTTATCTTTGTGGCATAGTAGCCAAGATAAGATACAAAAATCGACATAGCTAAAAGTACCAAAAATGGGTACTTAAATATAAAAATATCGTAGAGTTTTTTAAACATTATGTACTATTTTCTAAACTCAGCAAACATATCTTCAAAACTTTTTTGTTTTAGTGCATCGGCAAACTGCGCCCTATAGGTCTGTATGATGCTAACTCCGACAAGATCTACATCATATATAAGCCAATCGCCATTTTTATCATAAAAGTTATAATTTACCTCATAATTATCATCTTTACCTCTTATAAGTGTTTTTAATAAAAGGCGATTTTTACCATTTGGCTCAAGAGATAAGATATCTATGGTTTGGTTGTTGTAAAGCTCTAATTTTTCTATATATGAGTCTTTTAGTTTTTGCTCAAAAACTTTGCTAAACTCATCTTGTTTTGATCTATCTATCGAGTTCCAAGCATTTTTCCCTAAAGCTATCTTAGCCATAAGATCAAAGTCAAAAACCTCATCCATAATCTCAACTATCTCTTTACCTTTTTGCTCAGTTGTGGCACCATCGACTCTAAGTATCCCTAAAACCTCTTGTATCTTTTGGTTCATCTGCGATTCTATTTCAGATTTTTCAAGTGCAAATAGGCTTGAGCTAAAAGCAAACATCATCAAAAATAAAACTACTCTAAACATTTTTTACTCACTTATCTCTTTTTCTCTTTTTTGGGTGTAAGTATCTCTTAAAAATGGATATAAATCAATAGCATCTTTTGTAAAAACCTCATACATATCAGGCTGAAATGAGTTTTTGTTTATCATATAGAGTGCATCTATACCCGCCTCTTGATAGCTATCTTGTGGCAATTTATAAGGTAAAGTGTTGTGTCCCATTTGTGACATAGGTGAAGCTAGTGCATCTACACCAAGCCCTACAATATCTCTAAGATTTGATGGTCCTAAAAGCGGTATAACTACATGAATACCGCCACCAACACCATAAAACCCTAGAGTTTGCCCAAAATCTTCTCTATATATCTTCATACCCATCTCATTTGTCGCAACATCTCTAAAGCCTAACACTCCCCATGTCGTATTTACGAAAAATCTACCAAGCTCAACTGTGGCATTTGCAAACTTTAACTGTAAGATATTGTTTATAAATCTAACTGGAAAAAAGAGATTTGTAAAGAAGTTATTTACCCCTTCTCTAGCGACCTCTGGTACTACATAAGCATACCCTTTGGTTACAGGAATAAGCACATCTTTATAAAAGTAGTCGTTAAATGTAGTCATGGCTCTGTTGTAGCCACTAAGTGGGTCAAAAACTTCTACTTTTTTAGCTTCAAATTCGCTATCAAACTCATCAAAAAAATCATCATTTGCCATAAGCATAGTTGCAAATAACAAAACAAAAACTATCTTTTTCAAATAAATCCCCATCTATTATAAAAAGTTTATTATATTTGAACAAGCTTAAATAAGCTATAAATAAGAGTTTTTAGTATAAGATTTCATCTCTTTTTGGGGTATTAGCTCAGCTGGGAGAGCGCTTCGCTGGCAGCGAAGAGGTCAGCGGTTCGATCCCGCTATACTCCACCAAAAGCCTATTTTTCTAGCTTTCCTAGTGCATCATTTAAAACTATAGAGACTTTTTTATTTGCTGTTCTTAGTAGGTTTTGCTTATCACCCTCGACATCAACTCCCCGCTCAACACCAAAGTACTTCTCTCTTGAAGATATTATCTGACTATTTGCATTTGCTTGAATCGATTTTGTTTGATTTATAGCTTTTAGTGCGATACTAAAAAGTAGTTTTTCACTCTGCTCTTTTTTGATAAGATTCTCTGAGACTATATTTTTCTCTTGAAAAATCTCCGCATTAGCTAGAAGTATAAACTCAAAACTATCATCTAAAAACTTAAGGTCTCTCTCCTCTAAAACTACATTGTAGCAGTTTGTCTCTCTTAGGGATTTAACCAAAGAGAGTTTTATCTCATCTTTTGTGATGTTAAAAGTTTTTGCATGATTTTGCACACTTAAGTCGCTTAAGTAGAGTGTCGCTTTTGGCGAAGTGCAAATATTTTGATTTTGTATATATAAAACACTCTGCTTTTGACTACATCCACCAAAAAACAATACAACACTAACAAATGCCAAACTAACTAACTTTTTCATACTTAAGACCCTTTGGTTTTTTTATAAAAATTATAGCATAGGTTAATGTTGCTGTGATAAACTAATGAGATGTTTATAAAGATAATTTTTAGCCTTTTTTTACCATTTACACTACTCGCACTTGAGCTTAAAGATAGCTATGAAGTAGAGAGCAGAGTCATAAACTCATCTGTTTTTGGACTTGAAAAAGAGTTTTTTATAACAAATATAGATGAGAGTAGAGTCCTAACTAGACTAAGTGCAAAAGAGATAAAAGATATATTTAAAAACCACGGTTATAGTGATATAAAACCCTCATCACCCTACATAACTTTTAGCCTAAAAAGTGAGCTAGATACAACACCTATAAAAGATGAGCTAAAAAACTACTTTTTACAAAAATATAAACATATAGTTATAAAAGATATAAAAATCACCCCTCGTGGATATATGAAAAACCTTCCAGATGAGTACACCTTTGGCACCGATAAAAACACCTACTTACTAAAAAACTCAACTGTTCATATAGTGACCCCGCAGAGCAAAAAGTACTTTTTTGATTATGAGCTAGAAGCCTTGCTAGATGTTTATGTAAGTAACTCAAACATAAAAAA
>JBAYYR010000099.1:0-5207 GCA_041672945.1 Sulfurimonas sp.
CCCTTTGTTTGCTATCTCACCACTAACCTCTTCCCACTTAAACTGTGTTTTACCCGCCATAGAGTGGGTTTTTATAGTCTCTATGTTATGAAGCGACTCTATGAGTATGCCGTTTTTCTTTGCACTAGCTTCGTATGTTACTTCTATGCTTTTTTGGAGTGGTTTTTTTATAAGCATCGCATAGATAACTACTAAGATTATGGTAACTATAGGGACAAGAACTAAGACACCCGCGATATAGCCGATAACTGCTAAAAAGAGTATCGCAAAAGGGAAATCTATAAGTACACTCATAGTTGAGTTTGTCAAAAATCCTCTTACACTATCGAAGCTTTTTATGTTATTTGCAAATGAGCCGACCGACTTAGGGTGAGAGCTAAGCTCAAGATCAAGCACCCTCTCAAAGATGATAGATGACATAATGATATCACTCTTTTTACCCGCCATCTCCAAAAAGTAAGACCTTAAAAACTTAAGTGTAGCATCTAGTATAAAAACTACCATGATACCTATGGTAAATACCATCAAAGTCTCTTGAGCATTGTTTGGTATAACTCTATCATAGACATTCATAGTAAAAAGCGGAGTAGCTAAAACAAAGATATTTATAAGTATAGAAGCTAGTATAACATCGCCGTAAATCTTTTTAGAAAAACCTAAAGTACTCCAAAACCAGTGCTTTTGTTTGTTAAAATCTAGTGTTTTGTTACCATGCTCATCTTCATACTCATAAGCTTTTTTAAGCATAAAAGCAAAGCCTAAGTACTCATCTTCAAGTCTGCTTGTCTCTATCCACTCATAAGATGCTTCGCCATTTGCAGAAAATATCACTTTTGCTTTTGATTTATCGGCATTGAAGCTCTCTAAAATACAACTATTTTCATTTTTAAGGACAAGAATAGCTGGCAACTGGAGCTTTAAAAAATCCTTTATAGGTTTTTTAAGTATTGTGCTTTTTAGCCCAGCACGAGCAGCAGCACGAGAAAAAAGGGATTTTGAACTCTTCGGGGAAAATAGCACTCCATCTCTAGAGTGCATATCTACAGGGAGTCCTTGAAGCAAGGACTCCGCTGAGAAAGGTTTATGAAAAAGCCTTGTATATAAAACTAGTACCTCTAGTAGAGCATCATTTTTAGTATAAACTGCTTCCAAATACAGCTCCTATATAAACAAAAGCTATATCTACTCTTTTGCTTTGTTAAATGTTTTTGTATATGCCTCATCTGTTAGATTATACTTACTAATGGCACCATCTAACTCACAACCATTCTCATCTACAGGGATACCAAATGGAGTATTTGGACACTTATCTAGCTCATCTGCAACACCATCAAAGTCACTATCTAGTATAGCCTCAGCTCTTGCACCACTATAAACTATAGTATCTTCTTTATCTTCTAGAGTATCTTTTTGCTCTACAAAAGGGTTGATTGTTGGATCTATCACTTTTTTATACTCATCTTCATCTAGTACACTTTTAACTAAAAGTCCCATAGCATCAAGTATGCGGTATTGTGCAAAAAGCTTATCCATTTGAGCATTTATGATTTGTGATTTTGAGCTTATAAGGTCGTTTTGAGCCGATAGTAGGTCTAGAAGTGTTCTTCTACCCATCTCATACTCGCTTTGGTAACTCTCAAGAGTATCTTTTGAGTAGTCATAGTAGTTATATAGATCTTTTAACTGCTCACCTAGTAGCTCATAAGCTGACCACGATAGGCTAAGCCCCTCTATGGTTTGTCTTTTTAGATCTTTATGGGTCTCAACTTCACGGTTTATCTCACTTCTACTTTTTTGTATATCTGCTTGATCTGCTAGACCGTTAAAAAGGTTCCAGTTAAGCACTAGCATAATTCTTTGTCTATCATCAACTGACTCATAAGGTGCACCTTTACCGTGTGATTTTGAGTGGTTGTCTAGTAGCTGTTCCGCCTCAATATCTACACTTGGGTAGTACTTTGACTTCTTTTGCACATAAAGAGCTTCAGCTGCTTTTGTGTTGTAGTGGCTAACTATAAGCGATGGGTTGTTCTCTATCGCTAGTTTTGAAGCCTCGTCTATATCTGATGGCATAAGGATATCTAGTGCTGGGAGGCTCAACTCTCTCACATCTACATCACGACCTAAAACTCTTTTAAATCTAAACTCTCTATCTATAGTGTTGTTTTGTTGAACAACAAGGTTTGATTTAGCTAAAGCTAGAGCTGCATATATCTTTGTCATCTCTGATTTTGTTGTTAAACCTTGATCATAAAGTGATTGAACATCTTCATATATCTTTTGGTTTATCGCAACTGCATCTTTTGCATTTTGAAGTAGCTGATAGCTTCTTAGCACATCTATATAAGCTCCACTCATCTGAAAAGCTATATCGTTTACATTTTCGACATAGTGATTTGCCGATGCTAAGATTCTTGCCTCTTGGTAGTCTATCTTGCTAGTTGTACTAAAGCCGTTAAAGATGTTTTGGGTAAGTTTTAGTGAGTTTGTGTAGTTTGCATAACTCGCATCACTTGCATTGTACTTCCACTCTTTACCCGGATTGCTTTTAAATATATCGCCGCCGTTATTTCTACCTATAGTAGCTCTATAATCAAGTGAAGGCAACCACTCTGATTTTGCTATATCTAGATCTTGTTGAGTTGAGCGAAAATTACTTAGCCTCTCCTGAACTACAGGATTTGTCTCTATCGCTTCGCTTATACTCTCTTTTAGGCTTAGTGCCGACACCTCCGTTGTTAAAAACGTACATAAACCAAAAACTGCTACACTTAGTAGTGTTCTTTTTGCCATACTTTTACTCTCCCTTGTATTTTTCCTATTGTCATATCAATAAGTGGTAGGATAATAGCAAAAAATTATAAAAACAGGGCTTAAATTTTGTCACAAATATGAACAGTGAATAACTTTATAGATATGTTAAATCAATTTTAGTTAAGATTATGTCTATAAAAAAGTAACACTCGAGGCATAGATGAGATACATAAAAGATGATTTAAAAAACAAAACAGTTCTAATAACAGGTGGTGCAGGTTTTATAGGCTCAAACTTAGCATTTTACTTCCAAAAAAACCATCCAAAAGCAAAAGTTGTAGTGCTAGATAGCTTTAGAAGTGGCGAAACACTAAGCAATGGAAACCTAAAGAGTTTTGGGCATTTTAAAAACCTTATAGGGTTTGAGGGTGAAGTTATAAGTGGCGATATTAACGATAAGTCACTACTAAGAAAGCTTGAGAAAAACTATAAGTTTGACTATATATTTCACGAAGCAGCGATATCTGATACCACAGCACTTGAGCAAGATCTTATGATAAAAACAAATGTAAATGCCTTTAAAGATTTGCTTGATTTGGCACTAAAACATAAAGCCTCTATGATATATGCTTCATCTGCTGCGACATATGGAAATGCCCCATCACCTCAAAAGATAGGGCAAGAAGAGCCAAATAATGTCTATGGTTTTTCAAAACTAAGCATGGATAATCTAAGCAAAGAGTATATGAAAAAACACGATATCTCTATAGTTGGTTTAAGGTATTTTAATGTCTATGGTCAAAGGGAGTACTTTAAAAACAAAACCGCATCCATGGTGCTACAGTTTGGGCTTCAGATGTTGAGCGGCAAGGCTCCAAAACTCTTTGAGGGGAGTGATAATATACTTCGTGATTTTATATATATAGAAGATATTATTCAAGCAAATATCAAAGCGATGAAGCCTAAAAAAAGCGGTATTTACAATGTCGGAACAGGCAAAGCAAGAAGCTTTCAAAGCATAGTAGATATACTTCAAGATGAGCTAAAAACTACCTACAAGTATGAATATATCCCAAACCCTTATGTAGGGAGTTATCAGTTTTTTACAGAGGCTGATATATCGCTAAGCAGGGAGTTTTTAGGTTATGAGCCTAGATTTGAGCTAGAAGATGGGATAAAAGCCTACATAGATGAGATAAAAAGAGTTTACGAACAAGAAGTTAAAAAATGATATCACTTAAAAACCACAAACCGCACATACTTGTAGTGGGTGATTTGATGATAGACCACTACCTTTGGGGGAGTTGTGATCGCATATCGCCTGAAGCACCTGTTGGGGTTGTTGAGATAAAAAAAGAGAGTCAAGTTTTAGGTGGGGCGGGAAATGT
This sequence comes from Sulfurimonas sp., assembly GCA_041672945.1. Classification (GTDB taxonomy): domain Bacteria; phylum Campylobacterota; class Campylobacteria; order Campylobacterales; family Sulfurimonadaceae; genus JBAYBZ01. The sequence continues at coordinate 4,143 of JBAYYR010000099.1, forward strand.
TATAAACAACCTTGTCTCGCTTGGGGCAAAAGTGAGTGCTAGTAGCATAATAGGTGATGATGAAAATGGAAATGAGCTACTTGGTATGTTAGAAAATATCGGGGTAGATACATCGCTCATCTTTAAACAATATGGTAGAAAAACATCGAAAAAATCCCGCATAATCGCCTCAAACCAACAAGTACTTCGCTACGATAAAGAGAGTAAAGATAACATAGATGAGCTAAGTGAGAGTAAAATCATAAAAGCTCTAAAAGATGCCACTTACGACATCATAGTGCTATCTGATTATGCAAAAGGGGTGCTAAGTACTACCCTAACTCAAGCTATCATAAAACTAGGCAAAGAGAAAAACATAAAAGTTTTAGTCGATCCAAAAGGGAGTGACTATGCAAAATACCGCGGAGCCTACCTTTTAACTCCAAACAAAAAAGAGGCTTCTATCGCTTCAAAAGTAGATATAAAAGATGAACATACCCTAAAAGAGGCACTTTTAAAACTAAAACAAGAGTGTGATCTTGGGGTATCACTCATCACACTATCTGAAGATGGGATCGCCACATACGATGATAAACTAGAGGTGTTTCCAACTGTAGCAAAAGAGGTTTTTGATGTAACAGGTGCGGGAGATACCGTGATAGCTTCTATTGCTTTTGCACAAAGCTTTGGGCTTAATATTGCTCAAACTTGTAAGTTTGCAAACTTAGCAGCGGGTGTAGTTGTAGGCAAGATCGGCTCAGCTACTACCACCATAGAGGAGATAGAGGAGTATGAGTACACTCTACATAAAAGCAGTTCCGATTCACACATAAAAACATTTGATGAGATGGAGGCTTTAGTAAAAAGATATAAAGCAAACTCCAAAAAAATAGTCTTTACAAACGGCTGTTTTGACATACTTCATGTTGGGCATGTAAAGTACCTTCAAGAGGCAAAAAGCTATGGCGATATACTTATAGTTGGGCTAAATAGCGATGAATCCATCACCGCCTTAAAAGGTCCAACTCGCCCTATAAACACCCTTGAAGATAGAGCATACATACTAGCAGCTCTTGAGGCGGTGGA
>JBAYYR010000100.1:0-5198 GCA_041672945.1 Sulfurimonas sp.
CTTGAACATCATATAGAATATCAGACATTGGATGTCTATACATTGGCATTGCAAGGCGTTTTTCATCAAGGACATGTCCAATGAAACCGATTGAACGACCAACGATAAAGAATGCGTTGAGAGTTCCAGAAGAGATAAATTCATTAATCTCTTCTTCAGTATAACCTAATGCTCTCCACATATCAACCATCAAGATACCAATTGTTCCATCAACATTAAGAATCAGATTCTCTTTTTTAGATGTAGTCAATTGTTCAACCGTCAATGCATAATCTAGCAATGATGTAGAAGGGAAATATTGCGCAGCATATTTTTTTAGACCTTCAACACGTAAATCTGGATTTTTAAGAGATTTAATACGGTGACCGATACCTGGAATTGGCACACCCTCTTTTTTCATATGATTTAAAAACTCTGCAGGAGTGAGTTTGTTGTCATCTGCATATTTGAAATATTCAGCAGCACCATCAATCGCACCACCAAATCTTGGACCAATTGTTAAAAGACCCGTTACGAGTGATTCAACTACTGATTTACCTGCGCGTGCAGTAACTTTTGCATTGTGAGCACCTGATACTGCAGGACCATGATCTGCAACAGTTTTGAGTACAGTTTCAATAAACTCTGTAGCCCATTTTGGATACTGTTTTTTGAACCATAATAACGAGATAACATCACCAATACCTTTACCAGTATCTGGAGTTGCAACTGAAGAGATTGGGAAGCCTGCATATGTAGCCTCATCGCCTCTATCGTCAGAAATAGTACAGATAAACTCTTTTGATTTTCTTACTTTAGGGCAAACATTCATCTCAGGCTCAGCGATCTCACCGATAACACCTTTTGCTTTTAGGTCATTATATACTTCAGCAATTTTGTTTGGTAAGTCATTGAATGAACTTGGTACAAAGATACCAGCCTCAGCCATCGCTTTATTTTTTGCTTCTGCAGTTTCGCGCTCAGCATTTGCAGATGCACCCGCATGACCGAACTGAACACCGCTATCATAGTATTTCGCGATCGTACCGATACACCATGCGATGATTGGTTTTTTGATCTTACCAGATTTTACCGCTTCGATCACTTTGTACTCTTCAGTACCACCAACTTCACCGAGTAAAAGCATATATTTTACTTCTGGATTCTCTTCCATTCTTAAAAGATTATCGATAAATACTGATCCAACAAATCTATCTCCACCAATCGCTACACCCTCAGCAATACCATCTGCATTGATAGCGATAATGTTTGAGAGCTCATTGAACAGACCACCCGAACGTGTTACGAGTCCACAAGAACCTGCACGGTGAAGTTTTGAGTTTACAATGTTTTCTATAGTTCCACCAACATTTGCTATCTTAAATGCACCCGGTGAGATACCACCAACAGTAGCTGGTCCTATCACTATAACACCTTTATCGTGTGCTGTAGCATTCATCTTTCTAGCTAGTCTCTCTGGGATCCCCTCAGCTGTTATCATCATAACTCTAAAACCACCAAGCTCAAGTGCTTCCATAGTTACATCATAAGCTGTTCTAAATGAAGCAAAGTTTAGTAAAACATCTGCATTTGGGTATGCTTTTTGAGCTGCGGCTGTTGTTTTATAGAGATTTATCATAATCTCCTCACCACCCCAAAAAAACTTTTGAAATTTTGCATCAGCTGTTGGTGCTACAATAGCAGCTACTGAAGGTGTTGCTCTACCGATAGTATAATCATAATCTAGCATTCGCTGGATTGCACTTGCGTTGTTGTTCCAAAAAATCGCTTGTGTATCTTTAGTAAATAGTTGTGCCATCTTCTCTCCTTATGCCTCTACTGCCATTCTAACTATATCTGTAACATGAGTTTCAGGTCCATAAACATCTATCCAAAGACCTAGTCTATCTGCTGCTTCTTTTATATCTTTTAGACCTTTTTCATAGTTTGGCCCACCACGACGAACATAGATCTTTATACCAACCTCTTTCATTTTTGGTGCATACTTCTCAAACGCATAGATAATACCTGTAAAAGTTTTAGCAACATCTGTAAAGTTAGCGATAGCTCCACCTATGATAAGAACTTTATCTCTACCTTTTTCATCTTTTTCTCTTGTCATAAGGTCTAGTATGGTTTCTGCATAAAATTGTGTCTCACCAGTTGTTGGTCCACCACTATACTCACCATAGTTAGCTAAATCTTCTATACCTGCTAAATCTGCGATGGTATCTGCATAAACAACAGAAGCACCACCACCTGCGACCATAGTCCAGATTCTAGCCTCTGGTTTTAAGATAGTTAGTTTTAATGAAGCACCACTTTTTGCATCAGCCTCTTCAATAGCTAAAACCTCGGGAGATTTCTCTTCCATACCAAAAGATGTTGGAAAATCGATATCTCCCCACTCCTCTAGCATCATAAAACCTGCTGTATCATCAAGCTTTGCAACCATATCTAAAAGCTCTATCTTACTACCTTGCATAACAAATGGATTTATCTCAAGATAAGCAAAATTTAACTCTCTATAGGCTCTAAAAAAACCTATAGCAAACTCTGCAAAAGCTTCTTTATCTTTAGCTGCTATATCTGCTGGGATATTTGCTTTTATCTTAGCTGCTATCTCATCTTCGCTCTCTGTTATGCCAAAACTAACTTCGGTTACTTTATCCCAGTTCTCTTCAACTTCCATACCACCTTCGGCTGACATATATAATACATCATCATCACCTACACAAGTAGCCGATATATAATACTCTTGCGATTGTTCATGCGGAGTAAATGGCTCAACAACAAAATGGGTTAAAAAGTCACTTTTTGCATCACCTTTTGGAGTATCGCCATCAAAATCAAAATATACATTTTGTTTTGAATTTGACTTCTCATCTATCCATGAAGCGGCTTTATCTAGCGAAACATCTCCTGGCTTTTGATCTTTAAACAAAACAAGTCCGTTTTTACCTCTTTTTCCAAAAAGCATATCTGGTTTTGCAACCAATTTTTTATCATTCAGCCATGATTTGCTTTTTGCTGCCTCTTTTAGCTCTGATCCATTTTGAACCATAACGCTCTCATAGGCATAAGTAAAATTTGGAAAATACTTGTTCCAATGTTTTGCTAAAATCGACTTAGCATCATACTCTCTAATCGCTTTTTGAGCCATTACTACTCCCTGATTTTTAAATAATTTTAAGAATTTTAACACACTAAGTTAATAGTATATAGATTTAAGTATACTAAGTTAGTTAATATCTTGATAAGTGTTTACTTTGGTAACATATGCCGAATAAATCTCTCTATTTTTGTAACTTATTGTAACATTAATATAGCTCTCATCCGATTTAACACTACTGCTAAGTTTATAATCCCTACACTCACCTATACCATAAAACTCCAATCGCCTTGAGAGTTTATACTCTGTATCTACACAGTTTATACCATTTTTCTTTAGCTCATTTGCTAGTGGTTTTGCTATATGCATCTTGTGTGCAAAGTGTTTTCTAGGCTCTTTTATAACTAGATACAGATACTCGTTTAAAAAAACAACTAGACTATTTAGGGCTAAAAACATAGCCAAAACAACAAAAAGAGTTTTGTATCTTTTTCTAAACATCTTTAGTCTAACTCTATAGGAGTGCTCTAAAGCCTGTGCCATAGGTAAAAATGCGACTATAAGATATGGTGCGAAAAGCTCTAGTGGAGCTCTTTGTCTAAACGATAAAACAAGTGAAACCACAAATGCTACAGTCGCTATATACCAAACCAAATCGGTATCTTTTGTGAGAAATTTTCTATATAAAACATAGATCATATATACAAATAAAACAGGGGTAAAAATAGCAGCATAAAGCCCTAATGAGTCTAAAAAATACCCCTTAGGCACTCCGTGCATATCGATACCATATATATAGATAGATATAAAAAATAGCACAAAACTATATATGCTTAAAAATCTATCTCTTTTAACTAAAGCATAGATTAGAGTTCCCATATATAGTATGGCAAAACTAGGCTCTAAAAAAGCATATATAAAAAGTAGTCCATAGAAATATTTTGGCTTGAAGTTTTGATAGATATAGACTAAAAAGAGAAGTGCAAATATAACAAATCCAGCTGAGCTAAGCAAAATAGCGGAGCTTATAACCCCTGGTGTAAGTATAAAAAACAAGACAAGATATACTCTATGCTTTTGCTCTTTTAGATAGTTTTTGGAGTTTAAGTAGAGTAAAATCGCACTAAAAAGGTGTAAGATGATAGTAGGCACTCTAAGTGCATAATCATTTTGTGCAAAAATAGCGGTGCTAAGATTTGCCAAATATCTACTAAATCCACTCCCATCAAAAAAAAGATGAGCCTCATCATAAGATATAGATAGCTTATCTATCTGTAGTACTAAAACTAAAGCATCTAGCAAAAGTATGATAGATAAAAAAGCCCTTACTCTCATAACTCTAAGAAGTTTTGTAGTATCTTATGCCCATACTCACTCATGATAGATTCTGGGTGAAACTGCACTCCAAAAACATCTACCCCCTCTACTTTAAGTGCCATAATCTCATCATCATCGGCACTATAAGCAGTTGGGATTATAGCTTTTGGAGTAGTGTTTTTATCAACAACCAAAGAGTGGTATCTTGTAGCTATAAACTCATCTGGCATATCTTTAAAGATCTCGCAATCACCAACTCGCTTCATAATTGAAGTTTTACCGTGCATCATATTTTTAGCTCTTATAATATCTGCTCCATAAGCCTCAGCGATGCACTGATGCCCTAAACATATCCCTAAAATAGGTAGTTTTTTAGCAAAATATTTTATAACTTCTAAGCTCACTCCCGCCTCTTTTGGGGTAGCAGGACCTGGGGAGATGATGATTTTTTGTGGCAAGAGCTTCTCTATCTCATCTATGCTCATCTCATCATTTCTGATGATTTTTATATCGGCTCCAAGCTCACGAGCATACTGGACTATGTTGTATGTAAAACTGTCGTAATTATCTATCATTAAAATCATTTTATATTTTTCCCTTATCAACCCCTAAAATAAGGGCTTTTTTAAACTTTATAATTTTTTTCAAATAGTGGATTTCTACCCAAAATCTACCCTTATGGATAAATTAGGGTATATTATACCCTTTCTTGAATGTTTTTTGAATTAAATCTACCCTAGGTGTTCAACATTCAACAATTTTCATTAGGCAAGTAAATAAGGGGAAAAAG
>JBAYYR010000101.1:0-5192 GCA_041672945.1 Sulfurimonas sp.
TGTAGATATACTAGATAGCCCCGACATAACCTACTCAAAAGAGTCTAAAGAGCTTCTATCTTTGGCGGTTGAGTTTATAAAAGCATCTAGATACGATAGAGCATATGCACTTTTAGTGGAGCTAGTCGATAGCACAAATGCCAAAAGCTATGTGCCATTTTATAACTTAGGTGTTATAAAAGAGGCTAGTGGGGAGTATGAAGAGGCACAAAGATACTATAAAATGAGCGATGAGAGAGCCTTGAAGCCTGTGGAGCAGATAAACAGTGCAATACTTAGAATAGATAAGCTTATACAAAATAACAAAATAGTTCAAAAGCAGATGAGATGAGGGGTATATTTTTAGTTTTTATTACGATATTTTTTGTATCGTGTGGCGATAAAGCGGTTGTTTTAGAGAAAAAAGAGTTGCCTAGTTGGTATAAAAACCCACCGCAAGATAGCACTCTTTATAGCTATAGTGTAGGCGAGGGTAGAGATAAGCAGATAGCTATAGCTGATGCACTAAGTGCTTTTGCTTCAACCTTAAGTGTGAGTTTAAGCTCAGAGTTTAGCTATAAGCAAAAAGTCTCACAAGGATACATAAGCTCTACCCAAAGCGACTCTGTAAGCACCATAAAAAGCACTATAGAGCGTATCCCGCTTAGTGCTTATGAGACACTAAAGATAGATGAGTTTGGTTTTGAGAGAGTTTTAGTGCTTATAAAAGTCGATAAGATGAGGCTTAAAAAAGCCCTTGTGGTGGAACTAGAGCAAAAACTAGAGATCGCACAGGATGATATAAGTCGCTCATCTAGCTACAATATAGCAAAAAAGCTAGTAGCTCTAAAAGGGGTTAGAGATAGTTTGGTTGATTTAGAAAAAAATATCTTTATGATTAAGGTTTTAGACGATAAGTTTGAGACTTTAGAGTATCAAAACAGAGTTTTAGAGCTTCAAGGCTACTACGATAAACTAAGAAGTGCTACAACCTTTAAGGTGCAAAGTACTAAAAGCTCATCTATATTTGATCCTGCCATAAAGAGTGCTTTGGCTAGTGAAAAGATGAGCATAAGCACTAAAGATAGCACAAATAATCTAGTGATTTTTACAGACTCTAAAGATAGCAGATCAACATCTTATGGTTTTTTTATAGCATCTAGCTTGCTCAATATAACCATAAAAGATTTTAATCAAAAGGTGGTTGGTGCAAATCAACTTGAACTAGTAGCTCACTCAACAAAAAGCTACGAAGATGCAAAGAAAAATTTGGCTCTAAAACTAAAAGAGATTATAGAAAAAGATGGTATATCTAAGGTTATAGGGCTAGAGTTTTAGTGTAGTTTTAGAGAGTCTAGTATGTTAGTTTTGTTCTCACTTGGGAACTTAGCATCGGTTGAGACAAATATACTAAACTCAACTCGCCTATTTTTTGCTCTATTTTCTTCTGTTAGATTATCAAGTACTGCTCTTGATGAGCCAAACCCTGCAATAGAGAGTTGTTTAGATGAGACTCCATTTTTAACAAGCTCATTCATAGCAACTTGAGCCCTTTTTATAGATAGTTCCATATTGTCTTGATATGGTGAGTTTAGAGGTAGGCTCTGGTTGTCGGTATAGCCCTCTATAGATACACTCACATAAGATGGCAAGGTTTTTATGATATCTGCCATCCTTTTTATAAATATATAGCTATCGCTATCTAAAAAAGATATAGTGCTATCTTTAAAGTAGAGTGAAGTTGGAAGTTTGAGTAAAACTCCACCTAGAGTCTGGTCTAGTATGCTATTTTCAGCTTTTAGTTTTTTTAAAAGATCTTCAACTTCACCTTGGATGGAGGGGGTGATAGTTTGATCATCCATAGATGAATCTTTTGAGCTATCACTTATCGATATATCTGAGCTTTTGGAGTCTTCGGAGTCTTTTTCATCATCTGGTGCCATCTGTATGATGGGTATCGACTCTTGAGGGGTGCTTGATGGAAAATCGTAAATCTTAACAAACTCCTCCTTAACCGCTGCTAGTTTAGCTTCATTTACTGAGGCTATAGCATATAAAGCGATAAAAAGTGCAAGTAGAAGTGAGAAAAAGTCGGCGAATGGAACAGCCCATTTTTCACCCGCTGGACACTCACACTTTTTACATTTCTTACCCATTTTTTGCCTTAGTTATCAAACTGGCTCACTTTTGGTTGATCTGGTGAGAGGTAGTTTAGGAGTTTTGTCTCAAGATTTCTAGGGTTATCACCATGTATGATGCCAACTATACCTGCTAACATCATATGTTGCTCTTTTACTATACGAGTCGCTTTTGCTTTCATCTTGTTTCCAAATGGCCCAAGTACAACATAGGCTGCAAATATACCAGTAACTGTAGCAGTAAATGCCCCTGCTATACCTGCTGCCATTTCGGCTGGATTATCGAGTTTTTGAAGAGCTAGTATTAGCCCTAAAACTGCACCAATTAGCCCCATAACAGGTGAGGTTTCCCCCGCTAGTAACCAGTAGTGAGCACACCCATGCCAATACTCTTCAGTCTCTTCACTCATAATCTCTAGAGTCTCTACTATAGCCTCATCGTTATGACCATCAACCGCCATACTAAGGCCCATTTTTAAAAACTCACTATCGATATCGGCTAGTTTTGGCTCAAGTGCCAAGAGTCCATCTCGCCTTGCTATGGTTGAGTACTCTATAAGCTCTTTGATCCGCTCATTAAGATCAACCGCATCTTTTTTAAAAACTATACCTAGATTTTTAAAAGCACCTTTTACATAAGCAGCATCGGTACTAACCATAGCAGCAGTCATAGCGGTAGGAAATATAATAATAACTGAGGAGATGTGTATGAGATGAAGTGGGTTACCGCCCTCTAGTATATCACCTATACTAATAGATGCGACAGCTCCTATAATACCTAAAATAGTCGATAAATCCATCAAAACTCTTTAATTTTTCACTTATTATATCACAATAATAAGTAAATTTAATTTAGAATTTACTTATCTGAGTATAACTCAAAAGGGAGTTTTATCTTTTTTGCATAGACTACACCACTTTTTATATTTATAACATCATAGTGTAGTTTTTGTGATAAAAATGGAGCTAGTATAGATGTTCTACTCCCTGTTCTACAGATAATTGCAAAAGGTTTTGTGGTATCGACTGCTTTGTTTAGCTTATCTAAAAAATCTACTAAGTCGTATTTGCCCTTCTCATCAAAAAGCATAATGGGGATTGAGCGTTTTAATAACCCCGTCTCCTTCCACTCCATAGGTGTTCTTATATCGACTATAGGTATATCGGAGTTTATGAGCATCAAAGATGCTTCTTCGTTTTTAACCGATGCAAAAAGAGTAGAAACTAAAAGTAAGATGACAAAAAAGAGTTTTTTCAAAGATTTCTCCATAATTTAAAATTATAATGTGTATAATTATAACACTAAAAATATAATGGAATAGCAAATGGGTGTCGATAAAAAACTACAAGATGCAACAAGATTAAAGTATGCAAGACTTTTAGATAGGTTCCATAAAAGTATAACTTCATACCTAAGCTTAAGTGATCATCCTACAAAAGAGACTTATGATAAAAAAGTTCAAACAAACCTCGCTCATCTAAGTAAAGTTACCGATGTAGAGCTTTATAAGAGTGATCTAAAAGAGCTTGAGAGTTTTATAAAAAAGATGATCTCTTATAAAGATAGCGACACACCCATAGAGGATATAAAAGATGATATCCTCTACACTTCAAACAGGCTCCAAAAGAGCCAAAATGCTAAAAAGTATAAAAAAGCAAAATATTCAAAGTACGATGAGTGGGAGTAGCTCTAATTAGCTGTCTCTTTTAGGATTGCATCTAGAAGTACAAAAAGCTCATCACTAGCTTTTTCCATATTTTCAAAGTTGCTTATGATCTCATCTGCATGTTTTATGGTATTTGTTTTAGCATCTCCATCTATAAATCTTAGATTTTTATTTACCTCTTCATGGAGAATCGCATGAGGTGACTCTATCTTAGCAAAAGATGGAGCAAACTCCGCAAATCTTCTTCTACCCTCATCAAGATACCATTTACCTAGCTCACACTCATTGTGAGATATCTCATTTACTGTTTTGTTTAGTGTTAGTATTGAGTTATAGACTCTTGATTTGTATAGGATATGGTAGAATTTAGCTAGGACAACAAATACAGAGTTCTCTATGTTATAAGATGAGTTTACTATATCGGTAGATGTGTGGCTTAGAGTCGTTAGAGTAGCCTCAAATCCGTTGATTTTAGAGGTTGATTCATCTACTGTTATCTTCATCTGATCAGAGCTTGTTTGGATCTCATTCATATCTTGTTGTAGCGATTTTATAGAGACTGAGATCTCACCTGTTGCTTTATGTGTTCTCTCAGCTAGTTTTCTAACCTCATCAGCAACTACCGCAAACCCTCGTCCATGCTCACCTGCACGAGCAGCTTCTATAGCAGCATTTAGTGCTAGTAGGTTTGTTTGGTCTGCTATATCGGTTATAAGTTCTATAACAGATGTGATATCGTTTGCTTTTTGTACTATCTCTGCGATACTATCGTTGTTTGTGTTTACCTGCTCATTTAGAGAGTTTAGCTCATCTACTATAAGGACTATGGTCTCTTGAGAGTCATTTGCTAGTTTTGCTGCATCTTTAGTTGAAGAGGTTATATCTTTTAGGTACTCTATATTTGTTTTAAGATCTGTTGTGATTAGAGTTAGCGATTCGGTTGCATTTACACTGCGAACAGAGATCTTTGAGTTAAAGAGATCTCTTTGGCTTTTGTTATGTTGGTCTTGCATAAAATCTACACTAGTCTTAACACTCTCTATCGCATCTACAAACTCACCACCAAGCCCCTCTGATGAGATTTTGTGTGTAAAGATACCCTTAGAGGCATCTGTTATGGTTGTATTTATCTCACTTATAAGTTTTTGGGTATGTTCTATGAGTAGAGTAAGTTGTTTGCCCATGTACCCTAACTCAGTACTCTCATCATCATCACAATCTGATTTGCGGCTAAAATCACCTCTAGCGACATACTCTATGGTGGTTGTAAAGCTTTTAATACCACTAGTTATAGATTTTCTGATGATAGTTGCAAATACTAAAACTATAAAACCAACGACAAATCCCGCAATAAGTGCTGAGTATTTGAAAAAACTAAGTAGTGTTCCTAGTTTAGCTGAGCTATCTT
>JBAYYR010000102.1:0-5182 GCA_041672945.1 Sulfurimonas sp.
AAGACCCTGTGGAGTTTGTCCACACAAACATAAAATCACTTTTTTCTCAAAGAGAGGTAGGGGCTAATACTAGAAGTTTTGCAACTGCTTTAAAGTTCTCACTAAGACAAGATCCAGATGTTATACTAATAGGTGAGATGAGAGACAAAGAGACTATATCTGCTGCTATAACTGCTGCTGAGACTGGACATATAGTTTTTGCAACCCTTCACACAAACTCAGCACCATCAACTATAAACCGTATTATAGATGTTTTTGATGCAGGTGAACAGCCACAAATAAGAGCTCAACTAGCTTCAACTCTAGTATCTGTTATATCACAATCTCTTATGCCTAGAGTTGGTGGTGGTGTTGTTGCTACACAAGAGGTTCTTATAACAAACCCAGCTATACAAAACCTTATAAGAGAAGATAAAGTTCACCAGATCTACTCACAGATGCAACTAAACCAAAATGAGACCAAAATGACAACTCAAACAGATCAGTTGTTAAAACTTCTACAATCTAGATCTATCACAAAAGAGACCGCTTTAGCAAACTCAAATAGACCTGAAGAGTTTATGAAGATACTAGAAAATCTCCAGTAGCCCTTTTTTTAAGGGCTTACAAACCTTATCATCTTAAACCTCTCGCCTAAAAAGTTTGGCATTAAAAGTATCTTTACTTTTTGAAGCTCTTGATTGTAGATATCTTCACCCGCTTTATCTTTTAGTACCTCTAAAAGCTCAAGTATCCCAAAATCAACAAGTGCCACCATCTGTGCTTTTAGCTCAACAAACTTAGCTCCTGCATCAACAAAAGCATCTTTTACATGAGCAAATGTTACATCATAAGTTATATCGCTTTTTGCAAAAACTGCCTTTTTATCTAGGCTTTGTTCAAAAAATGGCTCTACACTATGTTTAGTATAGACTCTAAGTGAAAAATCTGGCCTTGCCATCATCTCACCATAATCAAAACTTATAAATTCAAACTTTTTAGCACACTTTAGCATAGATAGGGCAAACTCCTCATAGCCAACTGCTATCTCACCTCTATCTTTATGGTACTTTTGCGCCTTTGCTTCTATAAGCTCATCTTCTATGTCAAATACAATCTCGTGATCTTTAACTCTAGCGATTTTACCTTTATAGTAAAGCTCACAAGCAAATGCATCAAATATCTCATTTGCCACAAAAAAAGCCTCATCACACCTAAGCTCATCTAAAGAACTATATTGCTCAAGTTTTATAACATCACCAAAACTCTCTTTAAAGTAGTTTTTTTGAAACTCTCTTAGATGGGCAAACCTCTCAACTATAGCAAACTTTAGAGTTTTTAAAAGCTCTGGTTTTAGTGTATATATAAACTCGATAATATCAGCCAAAAGATACCCGTGATGAGCCCCTATCTCGCAAATAGTGGCATTTTTACTTAGCTCATTTTTCTCTATTTGCCTAACTATATGAGAAGCTATACTTCCACCAAAAAACTTAGTAGTACTAACTGAGGTGTAAAAATCCCCACCCTTCCCTATCTCTTTATATGTTGCATAGTAGCCATCATCTCCATAGAGCCACTCGCTCATATACTCGCTAAATCTCAATCTTATCTACCGCTTTTTGAAGTGCTTCAAACCCCTCATCTATCTCATCTTTACTTATAGTTAGAGCTGGTAGTATTCTAAGTGTGTCACGACCCGCTTTAAGCACCACTACCCCCTCTTCTCTTGCCATATCTATAAGTGAAGATAGAGTTTTGCCATCTTTTACACGAAGTCCACACATAAGAGCGATGCCAACTTTTGAGGTAAATATCTCACTATTTGCTTCATAAAAACTAGTTAGCTTTTGAGTAAAATACTCTATAGTTTTAGCTAAAGCTCCACTCTTATACTCCTCGCTAAGTATATCCATAACCTCACTAGCAGCAGCACTGCTAAGGAAGTTTCCACCAAAAGTTGAGCCATGATCGCCATAACTAAATATATCTTTTAAGCTAGTCATAACAACACCGATAGGGACACCGCCACCTAAACCTTTAGCTAAAGTGATGATATCTGGCTCTATCTCATAGTAATTAGATGCCAAAAACTTACCAGTTCTATAGACTCCCGTTTGAACCTCATCTATAATGAGTAAGATATCTCTTTTTTTAAGTTCAGCCGCTAACTCTTTTATATTTTTCTTACAAAGTGGTTGCACTCCACCCTCACCTTGTACTAGCTCTATCATAACAGCACAAGTATGCTCATCTAGTAGTTCATAGACATGTTTTATGTTATTGGCATAGACAAATCCATCAGGATATGGACCAAAATAGTTGTGCATACTAGCCTGACCTGTAGCTTTAACTGTAGTTATAGTTCTACCATGAAATGAGTGTTCTAGTGTTATGACTTTGTATTTTTTAATATTTCCATTTTTTTCGCCATACTTTCTAGCTATCTTTAAAGCCCCCTCATTTGCCTCAGCTCCAGAGTTGCCAAAAAAGCATTTCATATCATAACCACTAGCCTCTACTATCTTTTTTGCCGCTTTTGCTTGTGGTGCTATGTAGTAAAGATTTGACGTATGAGTTAGGTTTTGTATCTGATTACAGATAGCATCATTTACTCGTTTATTTGCATGACCTACACTACAAACTGCTATACCCGATGCAAAGTCTATATATTTTTTGCCATTTGCATCAAAAAGTGTTGCATTTTGCCCACTCACAAACTCAACATCTGCTCTTGCATAAGTTGAGAGTATATAATCTTTATCTAGTTTTTTAGTATCCATTTTTTACCTATCTATTTTTTTAAAATATTACACTTTTAAAGTGAAAAACGAGTTGATATATCGACCTCTTGTAGGTATATATCTTCTAAAAATACAAATTCGCCATCATCTGTATCAAACCCCTCTTTATATGCTAACTCTTCAGTTGTATCACACAAAAAATTTACTCCACACCCTTTTTTACCAAAAAGTCCAAGCATAACCGCTAGTGCATCTATAACCCTTAGAGTATCTTCACTATCTTTATGTCCATAAAGCCCTTCACCACACAACAAAGCGACTTTTTTATTTTGCAAAAGAGACAAAAGCTCCCCTAAAGTACCTAGAGATACCCCTACTCTATCTAGTGTCATTTTTACTCTAAAATTTTGTGTAAGTTCATAAAAATCCTCAAGGTTTGTCGCGTATTTTTGTGTAAATAACTCATCGTGAGAGTTCTCAATATATAAAAACCTACAAAGCATAAGGGCTAACTCAAAGTCCCTTTTTGGCTCAAGTTTTACATGTAGATTTGCACTTTTACTAAGTGGATTCTCACTAGAAGATATAACAACTATAGTTTTATCATCAAGATGAGCCAAGCTCTCTTTAGATAATGACTCAAGTCCTCGACCCCAAAAAACAACAACTTCACTCGATTTTAGCTCATCTAAGGGCATATTTTTAGCACTACCCCTGCCCTCTTGCATAGCTTTTATCGCAACTTCATATATTTTTTTCATCTCTAACCTCATTGTGCGAAATTATATCATTAATAATTTAGTGATTTTTAGATAATATACACTACTACAAATATATAAGGAACTTATATGTCAATACTAGATAGTGTAGATGCTACAACAAATCTATCAAAAAATAATGAGCTTCAACTACTAGTCTTTAAAACTAGCAATTCGCCTGACTCTTCATACTATGCTATAAATGTCTTTAAAACAAGAGAGGTTGTTGAGTCTAAAAACCATTCTATAACTCAGATCCCATCATCTCATAAGCTTTTAGAGGGGACTATAGTTCTTAGAAATATGCAAATTCCACTTTTAAATCTTCCACTATGGCTAGGGATAACTCTAACTCAAGATGAGATCAAGCAATCAAACATCCTTATATGTGATTTTAACGGTATTATTATAGGGCTTAGAATAATGTCTGCGTATAGAGTTATAAAGAAAAACTGGAACGAAATCCATGCACCAAATAGTTATAGAACTTCGGGTGATAGTGTTGTTATAAATGATACAAGATTAGAAGATGGGAGTATGTGTCTTATACTTGATTATGAGAAACTTCTAGCAGATGTGATCCCACAAGCTATGGTAAATATAAAAGAGTCGATCTTGAGTCTTGAAAATATCTCTATACCAAAAGAGCTATATAAAAATGAAGTTCTAATAGCAGAAGACTCTAAAACTGCTCAAAATCACCTAACACAAATTTTCTCAAATGCAAATTTACCTATAAGAATATTTGACAATGGTAAAGAGCTTGTAGAGTATGTTTTTGAAAAAATAGAGAGTGAAGATAGCTATATACCTGCAATTGTAACAGATATAGAGATGCCTGAGATGTCTGGATTTACTGTTATACAAACTCTAAAAACAAACCAACATACTAAAAATATACCGATCATAGTAAATAGCTCAATGACTGGAAACAATAATAAAAGAGAAGCTGAGAGTTTAGGTGCAGATGGTTTTATCGATAAAACCAAGAGTCAAAATATTATTCCACTTATAGTGGAGCTTATGAAAAAATAGAACTTATAAAAAGTTCTATTTTAGTTTACTTAGCCTATAACAGCTACTAGTTGTCCCTCAGTTACTCTATCGTTTGGAGCAACTTCTAAACTTTTTACAACACCACTAAATGGTGAAACAACATCTATCTCCATTTTCATAGACTCAAGAATCATAAGAACATCACCCTCTTTGACACTTTGACCTACATTTACTTGAACCTTCCAGACATTACCTGGTAGAAGTGCTTTTACTTGATTTCCCGCTACAACTTGAGCTGCTGGTGCTACCTGAGGTGCTGGAGCTGCTGGAGCTGCACTCTCACCATTTACCGCAGTAACTTGAATATCAACATTACCCTCTGCTACTTGAACACTATATTTTTGTCCATCAACTACAACTGTATAACTTCCGCTCATCTTTCTTACTCCTTGTGGTGCTTGTGCTGCTATTTTTGCTTCTTCTTCTTTTTTCATATCTGATAGTTTTCTAACCATCAACTCTCCCTTACCTTTAAGGAAAGCTATACCTTTATCTTGACAAGCAGCTGCTATAAAGATATTTTCTTCTGTGATTTCGATATTTTCAGATTTTAGTCTCTCTATCCAACTAGCAAGAGATTTGCTCTCATCTGCTGTTGCTATATCTATAGCTTTTTGTGTTGTTGGCTCAAGTCCTAGTTTTTCT
>JBAYYR010000103.1:0-5133 GCA_041672945.1 Sulfurimonas sp.
ATGGCATATTAGGACCTAGTGGTTGCGGTAAAACTACACTTCTAAGGCAAATGTTATTGCTTCAAGGTTTAAGTGGTGGAGAGATAGAGGTTTTGTCTCAAAACATAAGCACCATAAGCCATAAGCAAAGTATCAAGCTTATATCGCAGTGGGGTGTTATGTTTCAGTATGGGGCATTGTTTTCATCGCTAAACCTTAGAGAAAATGTCGCTTTGCCACTTATAGAGTATACAAAACTAGACAAAAAGCTTATAGATGATATAGTTGAGTATAAGATAAACATAGTTGGCTTAAAACCTAGCGATGCCCTGCTTTACCCATCTCAGATGAGTGGAGGTATGAGAAAAAAAGCATCTTTAGCTAGAGCTTTAGCACTTGATCCTAAACTTTTGTTCTTAGATGAGCCTACTAGTGGGCTTGATCCTATCTCTGCTAGAGAGTTTGATAAGCTTATATTAAGCCTAAGAGATATGCTAGGGTTAAGTGTTGTTATGGTGACACACGATTTGCAAAGTGTTAGAGATACACTAGATATTATGGCGATTATAGATGATAAAAAAATCATATACGAAGGGACTTTAGAGGGTGTTTATAAGGTCGAAAATAGCTTTATTAAAACCTTTTTTAGGGGGATTTGATGAACAATAAAACAAACTATACGATTGTCGGTTTTTTAGTACTTGTAGGCTTAGGGCTTATGATGGCTTTTGGGTATTGGCTCTTAAAACCATCGGATGAAAAAGAGACAAAGAGATACGGTATATATTTTAGTGAATCAGTTAGTGGGCTAAACCTCGATGCACCAGTAAAGTACAAAGGTGTAAGTGTAGGAAAGGTTGTAAAACTAGGGATAAACTCTAAAAACAAAAGAGAGGTTGAGGTTGTAGTTGAGATGTTAAAAACTACACCTATCACAACTTCAACTGTAGCGGTGCTAACCTCACAAGGGATTACAGGTCTTAGTTACATAAACCTAACTCACCAAAGAGGCGATGAGTCAAAAACCATAGAGAAGCTTGAAGATGAGGAGTACCCTATCATAAAATCTGCTCCATCACTTTTTGCAAAAGCAGAAAATGTGCTAGAGGGAATGTTTATAAATATAGACCAAACACTACAAAAACTAAACACCCTTTTAGATGGAGAAAATCAAAAAAGTATAGCCGATATACTAAAAAATAGTGCAGATATCACAAGTAAGATAAACACTTCGCTTGACTCAGGCTCAAGTATATCGAGTACTTTGCAAAATATAGAGTCTATGACAAAAAAGATGGATGATATGCTCTTTAAGATTGAGAAGTTTATAGATAATAGCATCGAGTGGGAAGATAAGATAAGTGGCTCATTTGGCTCAGTCGCACAGAGTTATGTAGGGATACAAAGCGCTATGGATGAGTTTAAAAAAGCTATAGCAGATGGGCAGATAGATATGAAAAGTTTGGCGGGTGATACACTCCATAACTTAAATATCACTATGCAAGAGATGCAAAATCTTATGCAACAAACTAGTGAGATTTTACATGAGTACGAAAAATCTCCAGCAGATATGATTTTTTTACAACAAGAGACTAAAAAAGCACCAGGAGAGTAGAGATGAGAAGAGTTTTATTTGTAGTTTTAGCACTATTTTTAGGTGGTTGTGTTAGTACAAAACCGACTATATCATTGGTTAGTCTTGATAGTACATCGGTAAAAAAAGCAGATTTTTTCTCAAAAAAGAGTCTAAAAATAGTTCCATCATCTAGTACTAAACTAGCTACTTTTTCACAGATGAGCTATAGTGAAGATGGGAAGATTTACCACTTTAATAAAACAAAATGGCAAGATAGCCCACAAAATATGATAGCTCAAAATTTTCAAAAAAACCTAAGAGACTCTAAGCTTTTTAACTCTGTTGTGCTATTTGGTTCTATAAGTAAAAGTGATTTTATTTTAGAGTTAAATATCGAAGAGTTTATGCACTATTTTAACCAAGATAGCTCATATGTAGGTGTTTCTTACTCTTTAGTTTTAGTCGATACTAAAAGCTCTAGAGTCGTGGCATCTAAAGCTTTTAGCACTAAAAAAGAGGCAAAAACACAAGGTGCTATAGGTGGGGTTAATGCTTATAAGGAAGCATTAGATGAGCTATTTGTAGATAGCATAGAGTATATAAGTGAGGTTTTAAGTGAGTAGTATATATAAAAAAAGAAGAGATAAGATAGCCAAAAAACTAAAACCAAACTCAGTCGCCATCATCTATAGTGCGACTCTAAAACAAAGATCAAACGACACTAGCTACCCATTTAGACAAAGTAGCAACTTTTTTTATCTTACAGGTTTTTTGGAAGATAACTCAGCTTTGGTTTTAACTAAGGACAAAAGTACACTTTTTGTACAAAAAAAAGAGCCACTAAAAGAGCTTTGGGATGGAAAAAGGCTCGGTGTCGATAGAGCAAAAGAGCTTTTTGAGGTAGATGAGGTTTTTGAGTATGATGAGACTAGCCTAAGGGAGATGGCTAATGGGGCAAGTAGGTTATATGTTGAGTTTGAAGATAAAAGAGCTTTGGATTTTTTAAAAAATGAGCATTATGAGCTTAAAAATCTATCAAAGATGATTCAAAAACTAAGACTTATTAAGTCAAAAAGTGAGATAAAAACTATAAAAAAAGCTATATCTATCACCGCAAAAGCCCATAAAAAAGCTATGAAGATGAGCAAAACTAATAGGTTTGAGTATGAGCTTCAGGCTCTTATTGAGTACACTTTTAAGAAAAATGGCTCATATAGCGATGCCTACACTACAATAGTTGCAAGTGGTAACAATGCTAACACTTTGCACTACATAAAAAACTCAAAAAAGATGAAAAAAGGTGAGCTAGTGCTTATAGATGCAGGGTGTGAATATAAAAGTTATGCTAGTGATATAACTAGAACTTTGCCAGTTAGTACTAAGTTTACAAAGGCTCAAAAAGATATATATAACCTTGTGTTAGCATCGCAAAAAAAGGCTATAAAGTTAGTAAAACCAGATGCCGCAAGAAGCCAAATGCAACAAAAGATAGAGGGGTTTTTAGAAAAAGGGCTTGTAAGATTAGGGTTTAATAAAGGTAGCATTAAGAGGTATTTTCCACACGGCTTAGGTCACTGGATGGGGCTTGATGTTCACGATATGGCTCCATATAGAACTAAAAAAGGCAAAGAGATACCTCTAAAAAAAGGGATGCTTCTTACGATAGAACCAGCTCTATATATAGATAAAAACGACAAAGAAGCCCCAAAAAAGTACCGTGGCATAGGAATTCGCATAGAAGATAATATACTAGTTACTAAAAATGGCTATAAAAATCTCTCAAAGATGATACCAAAAGAGATAGATGAGATAGAGAGATTTGGATGAATAGAGTAATGGGCAGTTCACTTTTTGATATATATGAGGAGCAAAAAAAGCCAACCGACAAACTAAGAGCGATAGATCTCTTTGCAGGGATTGGTGGAATAAGACTAGGTTTTCAACAAGCTTTTAAAGATGATATTGAGTTTGTTTTTAGTAGTGAGATAGATAAGTATGCACAACAAACATACTATGCAAATTTTGGTGAAGTTCCATATGGTGATATTACAAAGATAGATGAAAAAGATATCCCTCCTCACGATATTATATTGGCTGGATTTCCTTGCCAAGCTTTTAGTATAGCAGGGCTTAGAAAAGGTTTTGAAGATACTAGAGGTACACTTTTCTTTGATGTAGCAAGAATTGCAGCTTATCATAAACCAAAACTAATATTTTTAGAGAATGTAAAAGGCTTTGTAAACCACGATAAAGGAAATACTTTTAAAGTTGTAAAACAGACTTTAGAAGATATGGGTTATAAGGTATTTTCAAAAGTTTTAAATGCCAAAGATTTTGGAGTACCACAAAATAGAGAGAGAATTTATATTGTTGCTTTTTTAGATGATGTAGATTTTAATTTTCCAAAGGCTTTGGATATAGATGTGAAATTGGGAGATATTTTAGAAAAAGATATACCTAACAAATATACAATATCCGATAAACTTTGGGCAGGTCATCAAAGAAGAAAAATAGAACATAAGCTAAAAGGAAATGGCTTTGGCTACTCTTTGTTTAATAAAAATTCAAAATATACAAGCACAATAAGTGCAAGATACTACAAAGATGGTTCAGAGATACTGATTGAACAAAAAGATAAAAATCCTAGAAAATTAACACCTAGAGAAGCTTGTAGATTGCAAGGATTTGGAGATGATTTTAAAATAGTTGTAAGCGATATGCAACTATATAAACAAGCGGGCAATAGCGTAGCTGTTCCAGTTATCAGTACAATAGCAAAAAAACTAGCAAAAATAATAAAAAAGGGTTAGGATGAAGATTGATAAAATAGAGATAAAACAAGAAAAGTTTGATATTAATTTAAAATTCTATTTTATTTTAAAATATTTAACAAAAGCAAATCTAAACAATAGAGAAATAAATAAAATATTAGAACTTTATAGTTTAGATAAAAATTTAACACTTATTGACACAATTTATAAAAAAATAGAAGATATTTTTAATTTAAAAACAAATAGTGGATTAAAAAAACAAGACAATATAAATAGTATTTTTGACTTATTAGAAAACGAGATAGATATTAAACTTTTTATATTTTCTTTAAAACTAATATCAATTAAATCCTTGCTTTTAGAAGAGGCAAAAGCAAAAGAGCTGCTTGATAAATCAAAGCTTGAAACATTAAACCCACTCTCTTTGGAGTACGATAAGATAACACTTTTCGCCCCTTACTCAAGAAGAGTAAATGGGGCTTTATTGACTTTGATTTTTTTTGATAAACTAGAAAACAGTGATACAGTTTTTCTATCAAACAATACAACTAGCTTTTTAAAACTTTTATCGCAAGATGCTATTTTTTTAAAAAATAAAGGAGTTGAACCAAATCAGATTTTTATGCTACTTTTTAGTGAAAGTATTAATCAATCAATAATAAGTGATAGTGGCTCAAACTACGAAGATAGAATATTGTCTGTTTTAAAATCTATTGGAATAGATGATAAAAGTATTAGTAAAACGCATGATAAAAATGATAGTTCAACAGAGTTTGATTTTTTCTTTGAATTAAACAATAAAACTTT
>JBAYYR010000104.1:0-5121 GCA_041672945.1 Sulfurimonas sp.
GGGAGATAGCATACTAAAACAAGTTGCTAGTTGGCTAAATGGGGTACATAAAACCTACCGCATAGCAGGAGATGAGTTTGCTATGCTTTTTTATGATGAGCTAAACAAAGAGCAGGTTTCGGCTTTTGTTGATAATGTTTTAAAAAGGTTCTCATTTGCTACTTTTTTCATACAAAATGAGCAGATACCAGTTCGCTTAAATATCGGTATAGCCATAGATAGCGACAAACTAGCGATACAAGCCGATATAGCCTTGCATGAGTCAAAAGAGAAGAGGCTAAAGTATGCTTTTTATGAAAAAGTAGCAAACATAGAAGAGCTTTACCGTACAAACTTGATGATAGCGGCAAATGTCCATAGTGCTATCTTTGAAAACAGACTAGTTTGTCACTATCAACCGATACTAGATTATGCGACGGGTAGGGTGGTAAAGTATGAGTCTTTAGTTAGACTTTTATGTACAGATAGCACAGTTATGTCCCCTATGACATTTTTACATATAGCCAAAAAGACAAAACTATACTCACATATAACTCAGATGGTTATTGAGCAATCTTGTAAAGAGTTTAAAGATAAAAAAGAGGAGTTTAGTATAAATATATCGATCGATGATATTCTAGACCCACTCACCACAGAACACATCATAAAAACTATCACAAACACAAACACCGCCTCAAGGGTTGTTTTTGAGATACTAGAGAGCGATGGGATACAAAACTACGATACCGTTGAGGGGTTTATAAAGCAAGTGAAGGCTTTAGGAGCTAAGATAGCGATAGATGATTTTGGTAGTGGATACTCTAACTTTGAGCATATACTCAGGCTAGATATCGACTACATAAAGATAGATGGCACACTCATAAAAGATATACTAACAAAACCTTATAGCCAAATAATAGTAGGGACAATAGTCGATTTTGCTAAAAAGATAAAAGCTAAAACTATAGCTGAGTTTGTAAGTTCTAAAGAGATTTTTGACCTGCTAAAAGAGATGGGGGTTGATTTTGCTCAGGGTTACCATATCGGTAAACCTAAGCCGTTTTAACTTCCTACTTAGCTAGTGTTTTTATAAAACTACTCATAAGCCTAACCCCAGCCCCTGTAGCTCCATAAACATTGCAATCCCACGGTGATTCTGTATAGGCACTCCCTGCTATATCAAAGTGAACCCATTTGTTTTTATTTTCATCTTTTATAAACTTATCTAAAAAAAGCCCCGCAGTTATGGCTCCACCGTAAGGCTTTGATGATATATTGCTAATATCAGCTATATCGCTTTTTAGGAGTTTTTTAAGGTGGTTGTTAAAAGGTAGATGACCTATAAGTTCGCCACTTTTAGCGCTAACTCTACCTAAGTCGTGCTTAAGTGAGTGTGAGTGGGTCATAACCCCTGTAGTGTACTGACCAAGTGCCACCATACAAGCACCCGTTAGAGTTGCAAAATCAAACAGATAATCAAGATTTTTTACACTATCTTGTGCATAATCAAGTACATCAGCTAAAACAAGTCGCCCCTCTGCATCGGTGTTTCTAACCTCTATGGTAGTTTTACTTCTAGAGACTAGTATATCATCTGGTTTGTAGGCATTGCCACCTACCATATTTTCAACCGCACCTATAAATGTATGAACCTCTACATTAAGCCCTAGCTCACTTATGGCTTTTATGATGCCAAGTGTGGCACAAGCTCCCGCTTTATCCATCTTCATGCTCACCATAGAGGTAGCAGGTTTTAGACTAAGTCCACCGCTATCATAAGTTAAACCTTTACCAACAAGAACCACTTTTTTTGTAGCTTTTTTTGGTTTATATGCTAAATGTATAAGTCTGCTCTCATGAACCGAAGCACGACCCACTGCTAACATAGCATTTGCTCCCTCTTTTTCTAGCTCTTTTTCACCTAGTATCTCACACTCAAGGTTTGAGTCTTTTGCTAGATCTTTTGCTAGTTTTGCTAGAGTTTTTGGGTTTAGCTCTTGCGGGGCTTTGTTTACTATATCTCTTGTGAAATTTGTAGCATTTGCTATGATTAGAGCCTCATCAAATAGTGGCTTTAGCTCATCTGTACCTAAAAGGTATATATTTTTTAGCTTTGTATCTTTTTTATCAGATTTGTAAAAATCAAAACTATACCCACCAAGCACTACTCCATCGACTATAGCTGCTATATTTTTCTCATCGCAATCCTCTATACTTAGGGACTTAAAGTTTGTCGATTTTATAGCCCTTATGCTAAAAGATAGTGAACTTCTAATATCATCGGCACTTTTACTCTCAACACCACAAAGTACTAGATTTTTTTCGTATATAAAAAAGTGGCTATCTTGTTTTGCTTCATAGTTAGCACTAGCTAAAAGCTTAGCATCTTCAAGGGTTTCTAGCTCATCTTTTGTTACAAATCTTAGGTTTAAATCGCTCTTTTTTTCTTTGGTTATTAGCTCTATTTTCATATCTCTCTCACATCTAAATTTATCGCGATTATAGCGATATTTAATAAAAAACTGTAAAATTCGCAAAAATAAAAGGATCTTTCAATGATAAGAGTAGGTATAGTAGGCTATGGTAACCTAGGTAGGGGAGTTGAACTCTCTTTAAGACAAAACCAAGATATGAGCTTGGTAGCTATATTTACAAGACGAGATCCTTTAAGTCTAAAACCCTTAACACAAGGGGTAAAGGTAGAAAAACTAGACGATATTTTAAGCTATAAAGAGAAGTTAGATGTGCTAATACTTTGTGGTGGCTCAAAAGATGATCTACCTATCCAAGGTCCGATGTTAGCTAAAAACTTCAATATTGTAGATAGTTACGATAATCACGGTGAGATAATAAACTATTTTGATTCAGTAGATAAAGCTGCAAAAGATGGTAAAAAAACCGCTCTTATATCGGTAGGGTGGGATCCGGGGATGTTTTCACTCAACAGACTCTATGGTGAGGTAGTTTTACCTCAAGGTCAAACATATACATTTTGGGGTAAAGGACTCTCTCAAGGTCACTCAGATGCACTTAGAAGGGTAGAGGGTGTAAAAGCAGGAGTTCAGTATACATTGCCATCAAAAAAAGCGATAGATAGAGTAAGAAGCGGTGAAAATCCAGAGCTTAGCACAAGAGATAAACACACAAGAGAGTGTTTTGTAGTCCTAGAAGATGGAGCCGATGCCGCTAAAGTTAGTGAGGCTATAACAACTATGCCAAACTACTTTGAACCATACGAAACCATAGTCCATTTTATAGACCAAGCGACACTAGATAGTGAGCATAATACTATGCCTCATGGTGGTTTTGTTATAAGAAGTGGTGCTACAAGCGATGAGCATAAACAAGTGCTTGAGTATGCTATAAAACTTGACTCAAACCCTGAATTTACCGCTAGCGTTATAGTTGCCTATACAAGAGCTACCTATAGACTTAGCCAAAGAGGTGAGTTTGGAGCTAAAAGTGTTTTTGATGTTGCACCAAACTTGCTAAGCCCAAAAGAGCCTAGAGAGCTTATGAGAGAGATGTTGTAAGTTCAAGCTTTTTTTCTCTTTTTGCACTCAAGTTTCCACTATAACTTGTTTTTTGGATTATATGTATTATAATCTATATTTAAATACATACTAAAAGGATAAGAGATGGTTTCATATACACAAAAAGAGATGGTAGGCATCACAGAGCTTGGAAAATCTTTGAGCGGATTTATAGATAAAGTCTCATCCAAAGCTGTTGAGAAATTGGTGATTATCAAGCACAACAAACCCGAAGCGGTTATCTTGAGCGTTGATGAGTACGAAAGAATGAAAGAGTTTCAAGATTTTCTAGAAAACCTAGAGATTGCACAAATCATCAAAGAGAGAGTTTTAGACAAAAAAGAGCCTATCAAAATGTACTCCTACGAAGAGATGATGGAGAGACTAAGAGAAAGGGGTTTGGATGTATAGAGTAGATTTTTTTGAAGAGGTTGAGGATGATCTGCTCTCTTTAGCGCCAAAAATCCTAAATGAAGTTATAGATTATTTTGAGAAGTACCACAAAGACCCCTTTAGATATAGCCAAAGCCTCACAAACAAAGATGGCTTAAACCTTGAGGGCTACAGAAAAACCTATGTTGCAAACGCCACTTATAGAATTGTGATACAGATAGAGAGAGATATTGCAAAAATCGTTGAGGTTGTTGCTGTAGGCAAACGAGAAAACAAAGAGGTGTACAAAGAGGCTTTTAAAAGAGTTAGAAAATCTTAAACTCTTTTAAAGCTTGATGATATCCCCTTAAAATCGGGTCATACTCCACCATCACACTGAACTCTTCATTTGTCACCCTGAACTTGATTCAGGGTCTCATCTTGTCTGTAAGTCTAAAAGAGATTCCAAATCAAGTTTGGAATGACAAAGGCTTCAAGTTTGGAATGATAAGTTTATACTCTCAAGTCTAATAAACAAACCCAAACAACCAAAGAGGGATTTTACTATCAGCCCCAACCTCGATATCATCTGCTACTATGTATCCGTATTTGGAATCTTTTAGTTGCTTAAAGCTCTTGTTTTTTCCGCCAATCTCAAATGTGTACTTTTCATCTACGATAAAATCTCCACTTTTTGGATAATTGATATTGTGTTTATAAGATAGGGATGAAGCAAAAAAAGTCTCTCTTATTGTTCCAACTTTTGAGTTGTTGCAAAAAATAGAAAATAAGTTTGTATTATCAAGATAGATTTTTTCAGGCTTAGAGATAATACTTACTCCAGTTGATTTAGCTCCCAGTATTCTTATCAAACCAGCTGATTGTAAAATGCCTAAATACTTATATAGTGTTCTTTGATTAAGCTCAAGGGCACCACTAAGTTTTGAGATATTTATATCGTATGGTTCACTTTGACAAAGCATAACCATCATCTTTTTTAAAGAGTTGATTTTATCGTGTTCAATCGCATAGATCATCGGAAGATCAGTTTCTAGTATCTGCATTGAAGCACTTAATAGTTTTTGAACATAACTATTTTTAGAACTCTTATAAAAAGGATATGCCCCACCTTTTAAGTACTCATTAAAGTAAGCAAATGGTTTTAGCTTTGATAAAATATCGATAGCATAAGCAGTGTGATTTTTTAGTATCTCTTCTAAAGAGATTGTTTCAAATT
>JBAYYR010000105.1:0-5086 GCA_041672945.1 Sulfurimonas sp.
CCTACCACTCAAATGCCATCGAAGGAAACACTCTAACACTAAAAGAGACAAAAGTTGCACTTGAGGGTATAACTATTGGTGGTAAAACCTTAAGAGAGCATTTTGAAGCAATAAATCACAAAGATGCAATTTATTTTATAGAAGAGTTAGCACAAAAAGAGGATAGATTATCTCTTCACTCTATTAAACAAATTCACTCTTTGATCTTAAAAAATATTGATGATGAAAATAGAGGCAAATATAGAACTACAAATGTCATCATAAGTGGAGCAGAGCATAAGCCACCGCAAAGTTTTGAAGTACAAAATAAAATGCAAGAGTTTATAAAAAAGTACAATGAAAAAAGAGATAAACTACACCCCATAGCTCTTGCTAGTTTTGTACATATTGAGTTTGTAAAAATTCATCCATTTGTAGATGGAAATGGTAGAACTTCAAGACTTTTGATGAACTTAGAGCTTATTAAAGCTGGATTCCCACCAGTTGTTATAGAGCTTGAAGATAGATTAGAATACTACAAAGCTTTAGATATTGCTCACACTAAAAATGATTATAAGCCTTTTTTGAAACTTTTAAAAAAAGTTGTTGAAAAAAGCTTTGAACCATATTTTTATATTGTAGGTGGTTTAGATAACTAAAAGTATTTGTTATGCTAAACTACCACTTAGATAAATACGATCCCATTAGGTAAAGGTTTTTAAACTATGTCAAAAGATAGAGTAAAAATAAGAAAGTGTCTGTTTCCAGCAGCAGGGTATGGAACTAGGTTTTTACCTGCTACAAAAGCGATACCAAAAGAGATGCTACCAGTTCTTACAAAGCCACTTTTACAGTATGGTGTAGAGGAGGCTCTTGAAGCGGGGATAGAAAATATGGCAATAGTAACAGGTCGCGGAAAAAGAGCTATAGAGGATCACTTTGATACATCTTATGAACTAGAGCATCAGATAAGTGGAACTAGCAAAGAGGGGTATTTAGTTGGTATAAGAGATGTTATACAAAAGAGCAGTTTTAGCTACACTAGACAGATAGAGATGAAAGGCTTAGGTCATGCGATACTAACAGGTGAGATACTCATAGGAGATGAGCCATTTGCGGTGATACTAGCAGATGACTTGTGTCACAACTACGATGAGGGGGTACTCTCTCAGATGGTAAAACTATATGAGCAGTATAAATGCTCTATAGTTGCAGTTGAGCAGATACCACTAGAGGATAGTAGCAAATATGGTGTAATAGCGGGTGAAGCGATAGATGAGCGAGTTATAAGAGTTAGCGATATGGTAGAAAAACCAGACCCAAAAGATGCTCCATCAAACTTAGCGATTATAGGTAGGTATATACTCACTCCAGATATATTTGACATACTTGAAAACACTCCAGCAGGAAAAGGTGGAGAGATCCAAATAACAGATGCACTCTTAACTCAAGCAAAAGAGGGCAGGGTGATAGCTTATAAGTTTAAAGGGAAGAGGTTTGATTGTGGTAGTGTAGATGGATTTGTCGAAGCTACAAACTTCTTTTATACTAAAAAATGACCTACAGACACAACTTTAACCCAACTCTCTCAGATGATGATATCTTTGCTAGTATAGTAAAAGAGAGGGAGTATATAGGTTACTACACACTAGTTCATCAAAGCACAAAAGAGTATAAGGATTTTGCTCAGAGTGTGAAACAAAAAAATATAGTTGTTATCGGTATAGGTGGAAGTACACTTGGAACCTATGCTATATATAAGTTTTTAAAACACTCCAAAACTCTTGAAAAAGAGCTATTTTTCTTAGAGACAACAGACCCCATCGATATCAAGTCTAAACTAAACAGGATAGATCTAGATGATGCACTTTTTGTAGTGATATCAAAATCTGGAACTACCATAGAGACTATCTCTATATTTAAGTATATAAATTCACTTATAAAGTGTGATAGCTCAAATACTATCATTATAAGTGAGAGTGACTCTAAACTTAGTGATTTTGGTAGAGCAAATGAGATGAGATGTTTTGAGATACCAAAAAATGTTGGTGGAAGGTTTTCTGTTTTTAGTGCAGTTGGGCTTGTTCCACTAGCTATAGTTGGTGTAGATATAGATGAGCTTTTAGGTGGAGCAAAAGAGGTGAATGTCTCATTTTTCACTAAAGGTGAGGTTTATGAGAGACTTTTAAAGAAGTCTAGATTTTTTACAGAGTATAAAAATAGATTTAACATAAATGTACTCTTCTCTTACTCATCAAGACTTGAGGGGTTTAATGAGTGGTATATTCAGCTTTGGGGTGAGAGTTTGGGTAAAGTCGATGTAAATAAAACTAGACAAGGCCTAACCCCCATCGGTATCATAGGTCCTATAGATCAGCACTCTTTTTTACAGCTTATCATCGAGGGTAAAAGAGATAAAACTATAACGGTTATAAAAGTAGATGATTTTTTGAGTAACCTAAAAATCCCAAAAGTTAAGCTTCAAGGGCTTGAGGAGCTAGACTACATAGATGAGCTTGAGTTTAACTACCTTATAAATACTCAAGCAGATGCCACCATAGAGGCTATAGAATCGACACAAGATATACCGTGCGATGTTATAACTATAGATAGTGTAGATGAGCAGAGTATCGCTAAACTTATGTTTGAGTATGAGCTTTTAACTTCGCTTTGTGCTAAGTTTATGTATATAGATGCCTATGATCAACCTGGAGTTGAGAGCGGGAAGGTTATACTAAAGAAAAAGCTTATGTTGTCTTAGATTCCAGATCAAGTCTGGAATGACAGAGTACCGTCATCCTGAACTTGATTCAGGATCTCTTTTTATGGATTCCATATCAAGTTTGAGATGATAAAGAGGGCTAGTTTTAATACTACTTTATGATATGACCTACAAATTTTGACATATTATCAAGTATCTCACCACCTCTTCTAAACCCTAAGGCACACCCCTCATAAGCAAAAAAGACCCCAGCTTGATAGAAGTTGTTTTTATTATCGGAGTTTAGCTCGACATACTCTTGAAAAACTTTTTTATAGTTATCATAGACTCCGCTGGTCGATGTTAGTATGTTGCCATCCCCATCTTGTATAGAGATGTTTGCACCCTCTCTACCAAAAACAGGTTTGCTTACACACTTAACATCTAATGGCTCAAACGATGTTTTTAACAGATAAGGTGAGTCAGGGAAAAGATCATAGAGTATCTTTAACATACCTTTTGACTGAAAGAGTAGGGTATAAGCGGGGTTTAGTATGATAGCTTTTTGGTTTTGCATAATAGAAGTTAGTATAGTAGATAACTCCCCCTCCTCAATAGCGATATCCTCCCACGGATAGAGTTTAAACCAGTACTCATACTCATAATCCTCGCTATCAAAAATACCATCTTCGCTAAATCTTACATTGTTTATATACTCAAAATGTGTGTTAAAACCAGCATCACTCGCCATCTGCATAAGTAGTTTTACAGTAGCTTCCTCTTCATCGTTTCCCTCAACACTAGAAAAAAGTATCTTCCACCCATCGTAGTATTTTTCAAACTCTGCTGTATCATCGTGTAGTGTTATAAGCCTTTTAAAGTTCTCCCTTATCGCTTCATAGGCGTTGTTAAACTGCGACTCTTCATCTAAGTTGTTCTCTTTTAACATAGCCCACTGAAGAAGAGCCGTCTCAAATAGTGCTGTTGGGGTATCGGCATTGAACTCTAGAAGTTTTATACCCTTACCATCAAGCCCACCAGCAAAATCAAACCTACCATATATGTGCCAATGGACATCATTTTCCCAGCTTTTTTTGATGGCATCAACTAGATTAAAAGGGATACCTAACTCAAAAAATAGGTCATTTTCTATAACATATTCAGCCGCCTCTACAAACATATCGTAGATAGAATTTGCCGCTTCATAATAAGCCTCAGCTTCACCCGCACTAATGACTATCAGCTCATCGCTAACATAAGATGAGCCATCACTATCGGTGTGCCATGTTAGCCCTAGCTCTTCTAGTTTTTGACTAGTTAGTGGTTTTATATTTTGAAGTCTCATCTTTAACCACCATATGAAGATGAGCTAGATTTACTACCCGAACTTCCACCAAAAAAGCTTTTTTTACCACTTGAAGCAGATGAGGCTCTTGGAGTCGATGGACTTTTAGCAGATGCTGCTGTACTTTTTTGTGCAAAAGATTTGTTTCCCATCAAAGCATTTCCTATCATATTTCCTAAAAGTGAACCAGCGGCAACGGCAAGTATTGTTCCAGCTAAACCCATACCAGCACTACTATCGCCATCTCTTAGGAGTTCAGATGAGCCATTTTGAAACCTATCGTACTCCTCTTGGGCTAATTTTTTCATCTCATCTTCGCTCATAAACCTCTCGGTTATATTGCCAAATTCATCTCTTTCACGGATGATAGCTCTACTTTGCCCATCAGTTGGATGCTCTTCTACTACTATGTAGCCACCATTTGGTTGTTGTTCTATGATTAGAAATTTATTTTGCATAGCTTGTTGTTCTTGAGCATTTTCACATCCGCTAAGTAGGCTCATCATAGCCACCCCAGCACTCCCTAGTGCTATCCCTGTTGCGAGTGATCTTATATGTTTTTTCATCATCTTATCCTTATCTTTTTGTAGTTGTTGATTTTAAAAATCTTTGAGGAGTCTCTCTCTTTTAAACCATCAATATTTTGTATTATTATATCAGCCTTAGCTTGAGCAAAATCTAGGTCAAACTTTTTTCCACTTAGATTTGCTGATGTTGAGTAAAACCATGGTGAGTTTTTTAAAATTTGAGAGCTATTTGGATTTTTAGCGACCCGAAAAGAGTCCTGTTTTACTATAAATGTAGTTTTTTTAGCTCTTCTTACAAAGCTTTTATATTTTTGTGGAACTCTTGCACTAAGTGAAGCAAAGTTGCTAAAAACTTTGATAAAACTCTTAAGCTCATCTCTGTTTTTAGCCCTATATAGCTCATCTTTACTAAGCGATAAAAAACCAACAGTTGTGTCGGTTTGTGCTAAGATTATGCCAAAAAGTCTTGAATCGCTTTTGGTTCTATCCACTGCCCACTACTCATAGCCTCAAGTGCTTCTAGCATCGCTTTTG
>JBAYYR010000106.1:0-5027 GCA_041672945.1 Sulfurimonas sp.
TAGGGCTTTATCTATACCATTTTGGAACATTCCTATAAAACCATCTTTAATAGCCTGAGCTTCTAGTATCTCACTAGATGAGCCTTTGGCTATAAGTGATCTAAACTCTTCGCTAATGCTAAGTACTTCACATATCATTTCGCGACCCATATAACCCGTATCGTTACACTCCTTACACCCTTTTCCGTGGTAAAATCTGCTTCCATTAGGTATAAACTCAGCATACTCTTCTAGTATGGAAGCTGGAATTGTTGCCTCCTCTTTACAGTGGGCACATATTTTTCTAACAAGCCTTTGAGCCTGTATCGCAACTAGAGCTGAACTTATAAGGTAGTAAGGGACTCCCATATCAGCCATCCTTGTAATGGCCGATATGGAGTCATTTGTGTGGAGTGTCGATATAACTAAGTGACCAGTAAGAGCAGCTTTTATCGCTATCTCAAGGGTCTCTTGATCCCTTATCTCACCTATCATTATCTTATCTGGATCTTGTCTTAAGATAGACCTAAGAGCCGCAGAGAAAGTTAGCCCCACTTTAGGGTTTACTTGAACTTGCTGGATTAGATTCATCCTGTACTCAACTGGATCTTCGACTGTTATAACCTTATCTTCAACACTTCTTAGCTCATTTAAAGCCCCATAGAGTGTGGTGGTTTTACCACTCCCTGTAGGTCCTGTAACTAGTATAATCCCATATGGAGTATGTAAACCTTTTATAAGTTTTTGATAACTTGCACTATCCATACCTGCATCTTCTAGTTTTATAAGGGCTTTTTGTTTATCTAGTACCCTCATAACTATAGACTCACCATAGAGTGTAGGTAGGGTAGATAGACGAAAATCGTACTCTCTATCACCCACAAGCGAGGCAAAACGACCATCTTGTGGTTTTCGTTTCTCTGCTATATCTAGGTTTGCTAGTAGTTTTATCCTAGAGCTAAGTGGTGGGTATATATCTTTTTCAAATATAAAATTCTCTACAAGTTTACCATCGACTCTAGTCCTAACAACACAGTTTTTCTCAGACGGCTCTATATGGATATCACTCGCTCTGTTTTTGATACAAGATTTTAAGATAACATCTATAAGAAGAAGTATAGATGATGAGTCTTGTTGCTCTTCTAGTGTAGCTATAGAGTTTAGCTCATCTCTTATTTTTTTAACTAGCTCTTTTACACTATCTCTAAGTTCAACTTTAAACAGATATGAGTCTATCTGTTTTTTTGTTGAGACCGCCATTTTGATAGGTTTTTTTGGAAATAGTCTCTGGATCGCCTCTTGAGCCTCTATATCTAGTGGGTCACTAAAAGTGACGAGTATAAAAAGATCCTCTTCGCTAAGTGGCATGGCATTGTATTTTTTTAGTTGAGTTAACGGTGTTCTCTCAACTAGAGTGTAGTCCATATCGATAGAGTCAAGATCCATAAATGGTAGATTTTGTCTTTGAGCGAGTTTTGCAAGCACATCTTTTTCGCTTATATAGTCGTAGTCCTCTATAACAGATATATCATACTCACCACTAAGTATCTTATCAACTATAAATCTTATAAGTCTATCGGTAGTCATAAAGCCTGAGAGTGTTATATCTCTAAGGACTAGATTTGGCTTTATCCCTTTAGCTAAAAGTCTATCGACTTGAGATCTCATGATAAGCCCTGCTAAAAGCAAGTCTGTTGTTATTCTATCCATTTAAAACCCCTACCAGTAGATATGTTTTTGTATAACTTTATCATCTTTTATCTTCTCTATAACCATCTTGTCTATTCTTGCATCTTTTTTCATATAGAGTCTATATTTTATGGAGCTATCTTTTTTATCTTCTAGTAAAAATTCACTAGCATTTTTATCTTCTAGCTCTTTGTAAAGATCAAAAACCACAGATAGAACATACTCTGTAGTGGGAAGTGATATGTGTGATATATCGTACCCATCTTTTAGTGCTTGATATAGAAGCTTTTTTTGAAAAAGTATAGTTGCAAAATAAGATGAGTTAGCCCTTGCTTCTTTTGTGTACTTTAGTGAAGTTATAGGGACTGCTAGTCTATCTATAAAGTCTGCTTCAACACACCCAAGTGCATAAATAGTTATAAACTCCTCATCGTTTGCATACTTTGAGAAGTTAGAAAAACCTAGCTCACAACTCTTTTGATACTCACCATTTTTATATAGGTTAAAGAGTTGAGTCTTTGTGGCGGATAGGTTAGAGAAGATAAGTATTAGTATAAAAATAATCTTTTTCATTTGAATTTACCCGATTGTATATCTTTTAGCAACATAGAGGCAGCTTGTGACTTTGAGAAAGATACATACTCCTTTAGTGTTGCTATAGCATCATCTTTTTGCCCTAACTTAAATAGAGATTTAGCAAAAATAATCCAACTATCCTCTATCTTACTATCTAGATTATTTGTGATAAGTGCATAATCATAAGCCTTTTTATACTCACCTAAGGTGTAATATTTTCTAGCTATAAAAAGACTAAGAGCTGGATTATTGTTATTTTCAAACCTCTCTATAACACTTGCAAGCTCATCTTTTGAGTCTTTTTTAGATATAGATATCTGCATCGGCTCTTTTGGCTCATCTTTTAAAACCACTTCTGTTGTTGGCTCACTTTGTACTTTAGGCGACTCTTCTAGAGTTTTTTCTAGAAAAATCTCCTCTATAGGCTCAACTATCTCTGGTTTTTGTACTATAGCTTTCTCTTTGATAGGTTGATTTTTGATCGGCTCATTTTGTGGTTCTTTGTAGCTATCTAAAAAATCTATCGATGGAGCTATAGGCTTAGCGGTATGCTTTTGAGCAATTGGCTCATCTTCCTTAGGTGTTGGCTCTATAGCTTCTTGTACTTTGGTAGCAACTTCTTCTTTTTTAACAATCGGTACTTTTGGCTCATCTTTTGAGCTACTCAAGTAGGTATAAGCAAAAATCCCGACCGATAAAAATAGCAAAAAAACGATTAAAATAGGAGTTTTAAGCCTCTTTTTTTTAAGTGCTTTTTGCTTTTGTTCAAGTTCATAAATATCAAGCATTTAAAAATCCTGTATGGATGGCAGCCATCTCTATGATATCTCTAGATATCTCTTTTTGGTTTATGACTCGTGGTTTATTTATGCTATAAAACATATATATCTCAAAGAGAGTGTAGAGCAGTTTATTTGTATCTCTAAGGTTTCCTTGTGTAAGCTTATGTATTAGCTCAACCGATTTTTTACTAAACATAGCTGCTACATCTAACAAGTTTGATTTCATAAGTTTTTTTTGTATATATAGTTTTAGCTCAGCCGAAGAGGTATTTTCAAGCAAATAGCTTTCCCAGATTCTTGTTTGAAAATGCTCTTTTGCTATAAGGTCCTCTTTTTGAGTTTTATGTAAAACTATAACAAACTTTATAACTCTAGTATCTGAGATGAGTCGTATCTTCTCCATAAGCACTTCAGGATATAGTTGAGCCTCATCTAGCATAACAATAGGTGTCGATTCTAGCTCACCCTCTTTGCTTTTTACTACCTTCATAAACTGTGTAAAATTAAGCTCATCATCGTAGCGCATATCAAAGATATCTTGAGCTAAAAGCTTATAAAATTCACCTTCATCAAGGATCGGGGTACTATATAAAGATACCTTGTAGTTTGCACTAAAGTTATCATATAGCCTTGAGAGAAGCATGCTCTTACCTGTCCCTGGCTTGCCATATATAAGCACCATCTTTAAGGGTTTTTTTATAGACTCAATTAAGGAGCTATATATCCCGCTAATCCTATCAAACTGCACATACTCCCTACTATCAACGACATCTAAAAAGACATCTCTTGATAGTTCGTATATATTGGCACTCAATGCTACTCTTCAAAATTAGTAGTCATCTCAACTGCTGCATCTTTGGCGCTTCTTAAGACATTGCTAGAGATACCTTGGTATCCAAAATCAGCTAAAGAGGCATTTTTTTGATCTTTATCTATAATGGTAGGCTCAATAACTATAACAAGCTCTTGAACTTGCTTTTTTTTGCTCTCATACTTAAAAAGGTAGTTAAGCAGAGGTATATCACCTAGTATAGGCACTTTGTTAGAGTCTACAATGTTATTTGTGTTTATAAGACCACCTAAAATAACACGATCCCCATCTTTAACAGTTACAACAGATGATAGTTGGCGACGTTTTAAATCTGGTGGCATTGTTCTATCTTCTGAAGATATGCTTGATACATCATAAGCAGTCTCAGATAGAGATGGATTTATCTTTAGCGTTATAGTTCTATCTGAAGATATCTCAGGGGTAATATCTAGTAGTACCCCTGCAAAAACAGACTGTACATCTTCATTTTCACTAGTTGTTCCCGTGTTTCCTCCAGCTAGTGTTTCGGTAGATGTTATCTTGTAAAAGTACTCTGTACCAGCCGAAATGATAGCAGGTTGGTTATTTAGAGTTAAAACTTTAGGGTTAGATATAGAAGATACATCACCTTGAGTTTTTAAAAACTTAATAACTTCATTTAGATTTCCTTGAGCAGACATCTGAAAAGCATGTCCATTTCTTTCCCCTGCATTTGGAGTCATAGTCCCTAAAGCTGAGCCTAAAAGACTAACCCCCTCACCACCAGCAAATGATATATTTTTTTGTGAAAAACCATCAAAAGTAGATGTTATATTTTGGAGTTTATAGAGTTGTGACCAATCAACACCTGTAGTGTGATCGTTGTTCATAGTAACAGATAGAAGCTGTACATCTATAAGCACTTGAAGTTTAACTTTTTCTTGAAGGTTTGCTAGATACTTCTCAAATCTCTCTAGTTGCCTACCTGTTGCTGTTACAGTTACCATACCAGCATTTTTATTTATAACAGGTGGTTCAGCTATATATAGATCTTCTGGGCGATTCAAGATCTTTTGAAACTCTAGATCCAAATCGTGCCAAAACATAACCTCATCTTCACTCTCTATCTTGATTCCAGACTTACCAGCACTTCCACCACCTTGAGCTAAGCCATCTTCGCCTATAGTCGCTCTTTGGCTTTGAGAGTTGTT
>JBAYYR010000107.1:0-4934 GCA_041672945.1 Sulfurimonas sp.
CGATAAACTCACTCCGTTTATCAACCGTTATAACGAACTTAGCCAACTGCTAAGTTCTCCCGACATCACCCAAGACATCAAACGAATGACAACACTATCTAAAGAGCAATCATCTTTAGAAGATATCGTACAAAAAGCAAAAGAGTACAAAACTCTTCAAGCCCAAATGGCTGAAGCAAAAGAGATGTTAGGTGATGCCGAGATGGCTGATATGGCAAAGGAGGAGATAAAATCTATAGAGGAGCAAATCCCCGCTTTAGAAGAGGAGATAAAACTTCTACTCCTACCAAAAGATCCAAATGATGATAGAAATATCATAGTTGAGCTTCGTGCAGGAACAGGTGGAGATGAGGCTGCCTTATTTGTAGGTGATCTTTTTGAAGCCTACACTCGCTATGCCGATCTTAAAGGGTGGAAGATAGAGCTTATGAGTACCTCACCCTCAGATATGGGTGGTTTTAAAGAGGTTATAGCTCTTATAAAGGGCGATAAAGTATATAGTAAACTAAAGTACGAAGGCGGAGTTCATAGGGTTCAAAGAGTCCCTGCAACTGAATCTCAAGGTAGAGTTCATACATCGGCTATCACAGTTGCTATTATGCCTGAGGTTGAAGATGTTGAGATAGTTATAAGTGAAAACGATCTTAAAATCGATGTTATGCGTTCAAGCGGATGTGGTGGACAGAGTGTAAACACTACAGACTCAGCAGTTCGTATAACTCACCTTCCAACAGGTATCGTTGTAACAAACCAAGACCAAAAGTCGCAGCACAAAAACAAAGAAAAAGCGATGAAGGTTCTAAAAGCTAGACTTTATGATATCCAGATGCAAGAGGCTATGCAAAAAGATAGTGCTTCTCGTGCTGCTCAAGTTGGCTCGGGTGATAGAAGTGCAAGGATACGAACATATAACTACCCACAAAATCGTATCACCGATCACCGTATCTCACTAACACTCTACAGGCTAGAAGAGATTATGGAGGGTGGTGGCTTTGATGATATTATAGAGCCACTTATTACAGACCATCAAGCAAAGATTGTAGAGGCTGCGGGGTTATAAAAACCTAGCTTTTATCTTCTCTACAAACTCTTCACACTCATTTTGAAGATGTTTCAAATCTTTTGAGTTATCAATAACCCAAGTAGCTCTTAGTTTTTTCTCCTCTATATCCATCTGAGACTCTATTCGTCTAAGAGACTCCTCTAGCGAGTAGCCATTTCGTTTTATAAACCTCTCAAGTTGCAAATCTTTTGGAGTATAAACAACCACACTATCTTTTATAGGATAAGACCCACTCTCAAAAAAGAGTGGTATATCTATAAGGTAAGGGAATTTAAATCTATCTTGCTTGATGCTCTCTTGCTCTATAGCTTCTCTTATCTTTGGGTGTAAAAAACTCTCAAGCTTTTTTTTGGCTTTACTATCTGCAAAGATGAGCTTACCTAGTTTAGCTCTATCAACCTTACCATTTAGCACAAACTCTTCACCAAAGCTCTCTTTTACCCACTCACCTGAAGCATCAAGTATCTTATGCGATATCTCATCTGCATCTATAACTCTAAGCCCATTTAGTCTAAGAAGCGAAACGGCACTACTTTTGCCAGTTGCAATCCCGCCACTTAATGCTATAGCATACTCATATGCCATCAGTTTTTGATAACCCCTAAATACTCTTTTCTTATATAATTACCCATCGCAAAAACTCCTCTATGTACATCGGAGTTATAATAATCAAGCCCATCAAGCATATCTGCACGGTGGAGGTTTACATCTGCTGTTGGGTGATACTCTTTAGAGCAAAGCAGTGCAGTTTTAGAGTTATCTCCTAAAAAGTAAGGCATAACTATCTTAAAAGATGTCCCAAGTAAAGATATTAGTTTTTTACTAGCCTCAACTTGCCCTAAATCAACATTAGCCACACTTATAAGCCCATCGATCTTTAAAACTCTATTTAGATGAGCTAACAAAGTGGCATCTATCTCATTTTCACATATAGCAACATCAAAAATCGCATCCCCTAAAGAGCTAACACCGTCCAAATCCTTAGCAACACTAACACTCAAGCCTTCACTATATTTTTTTAGCTCATCTTCAAAAATTTTACTATCACCACTTATAACTAAAACATTTTTTGGCTCTTTAGATGTACAAGTAGGCACATGAACCATCATCTCAGCATATATAAAATCTCTCAAATTTATCCCTTATTTTTTTCTAAATTCTAGCATATTTGTATTAAAAAGCTTTAAAGATGAGAAACAGCTCATTTTATTAAGCAAATCGATATAAAGTTTATATATAATTTCAAAAAATATTTATTATAAGAAAAGGTCTAAAATGAACTATGACAAAATAAGAAAAAATTGCCGCATTATAAGGATAGTAGTAGGTTTAGCTCTAATAGCTACAGGCTTCATAACAGCTAATGGTTGGTTTTATCTAGGTGCCATACCTCTAGTAGCTGGACTAGCAAACTTTTGTCCGCTTTGTATGATTAGTAAAAAGTGTACTATAAAGTAACTTTTGTTATAATTTCGCCTATTTAATCTACAGGAAAAAAGATGGCTCAAGTTAGTTACAAAGATGCAGGTGTTGATATAGATGCGGGAAATAGTTTTGTAGAAAACATTAAACCATTTGTAAAATCTACTCAAATAGCTGGAGTATTGGGTGGGATAGGATCTTTTGCAGGAGCATTTGAACTACCAAAAGGGTATGATGAACCTGTACTTTTGGCAGCTACTGATGGGGTTGGAACCAAGCTAAAACTAGCTATCGACTCTGCTAAACACGACACAGTTGGAATAGATCTAGTTGCTATGTGTGTAAATGATCTTATCTGTAACTTTGGAACTCCACTTTTTTTCCTCGATTATTATGCTACAGGCAAACTATCTATAAGTGCCGCTACAGATGTTGTAAAAGGGATAGCACAAGGTTGTTTAGAGGCTGAGTGTGCCCTAATAGGTGGCGAAACCGCTGAAATGCCAGGGATGTACCATGGTGATGATTACGACTTAGCTGGTTTTGCAGTAGGTATAGCCGAAAAAAGCCAAATGGATAGAGTTGCTAAAGTAGAGGCTGGTGATATCTTAGTAGCCCTACCTAGTTCTGGTCTTCACTCAAACGGTTTTTCACTAGCTAGAAAAGTGCTTTTTGAGACTATGGGTATGAACTTTAACGATGAGTTTAATGGCAAAGCGCTTATAGAGACACTACTTGAACCTACTCGTATATATGTTAAAACATTTAAAGCCCTAAAAGATAAAATAGTCGCACTTGCACACATTACAGGTGGTGGCATAGTTGAAAATCTCCCTCGTGTACTTCCAGATAACCTAATGGCACAAATCGATAAATCTTCCATCAAAACTCTCCCGATATTTGAGCTTATCTCAAAACATGTAGATGAATCTGAGATGTATAGAGCCTTTAACATGGGAGTTGGTATGATTCTTGTGATTAAGCCTAAGGATGTTGATGATATATTAAGTAGTACCGATGGCTATGTTATAGGCTCTATAAAAGAGGGTAAAAAAGAGGCTATTTTAGTCTAATTTATCGTTAAATCTTTCAGAAAAGTTATAGTTTTGTGTGTTATAATACTAAGCAACTGACTTTGTGATTAATATATCACAATATCAAAAAAAGGAAGGAAGAAAATGATAAGAAAAATAGGAATAGGTATATCAACCGCTGCAATAGCTGTTATGTTTAGTGGTTGTACTATGATCAAAATGGGAACAACATTTATGGGATTTAGTTCTGAAACTCAAGATGCCTATGCTAATATGATGGGTGTTATCGGTGAAACAGGTGATCCTGCTCAAGCTATGATGTTAGAGTTTCCTGTCAATGCTGACATCGATGAAGATGAGATGTTTGAGGAGATGAAAGATATCGCTGAAGAGTTCAATATGATGAAAGTTGGCGAGAAAAATATGTTCCGTATCGAGAGCGATGATCCAAATGTTATAGTTCATGCAAGAATCGCTGAATTTTGCTCACTTGGTGTAGCTAAAAAAATGTTTAACCACTCAAGATACTATGGTGGGTTTATGCCTTGTCGTGTTGTAATGGTTGAGTATGGTGATGGTAGAAGATACCTCATAACTATGGATATGACACTAGCTCTTTATGGCGGAACAGATAAAAAACCTATAGATCCAGATCTATTTGAAGATATGATAAATGTTAAAAAAGCTATGGAAGCTATTCCAGCTAGAGCAGCTGTAGGTGACTAAAAGGTAAAAGGGCTATAAAAAGCCCCTTTACTACCTCACACACTTACTAGCACTAATATTATCACCATTATTGCTAAAGAACTTATCTCCAATACCTTTTATGTTTCTTAGCTCTTCTACACTCTTAAAGCATTTGTTTTTATCTCTATACTCTAGTATATCATCGGCTCTTTTATCGCCTATACCTTTTAGAGTACTAAGCTCCTCTTTTGATGCTTTGTTTATATCTACCGCTCCAAACAAAGCACTAACACTAATAAATAACAATAATAGATACTTCATAATATCTATCCTCCTTTGATTTAATAACTTATATACTCTTGTATATAAGGACTACAAATATAACATAAATAGCTAATCTATATAATATATCAATTTAATAATCTCTATCAAGAAGGTATTGTTGTGTAAAAATGTAACACAGCTTTGGGTTAGTGTTGAGTTTGGAATGACAGCACTCCTAACTCCTAAATCCTAAATCCTAAATCCTAACTCCTAACTCCTAAATCCTAAATCCTAACTCCTAAATCCTAAATCCTAACTCCTAAATCCTAACTCCTAAATCCTAACTCCTAAATCCTAAATCCTAAATCCTAAATCCTAAATCCCAACTCTTGATTGTTGTTTTATTATTTGATTATTTAATTCATAATTATTAATTGATTGCTTATCTGATTGTTTGTTTATTG
>JBAYYR010000108.1:0-4891 GCA_041672945.1 Sulfurimonas sp.
ATATAACAAACCCTATCGATATATTTTCAGGGCTATCTTTTTTAAAAAATATAGAGCAGGAGTTTGGGGAGTATAAACTAAAAGCTTCAGAGCTAAAAGAGCTTATAACAAGCCTAAAAACAGAGCTAGATCTATATACCCAAATAAGAGAACTAGAGCCAAAAGATGAGATAGATAGCGAGTATGTATCAAAGATAAAACGGCTAGATAAGTTTGAATCAGCCCTTGAGACGATGAATGTAACTATAGATGTTTATGAAAAACAGCTAGACATCGTAAAGGTTAGCATAAACAAAGAGATTAGAGCTCAGTTTATAAAGTCTATAAAGATAGGTGTCTTGTTAGTTTTTATATTTGTACTATCATTTATGCTCAAATATATAAGCAAAAAGTATATAACCGACAATGAGAGATTTTATACAGCCAACAAAATCATAACATTCATCACTGTTACTCTAGTTGTACTTATACTCTTTTTTAGCTATATAGAAAATGTCAGCTACTTAGTTACTATACTAGGTTTTGCTTCGGCGGGTATCGCTATAGCTATGAAAGACTGGTTTATGTCCCTTTTAGGGTGGCTTGTTATAGTACTAGGTGGGAGTTTTCATGTAGGAGACCGCATAAGAGTTGTCCTTGATGGCTCTAGTTATGTTGGTGATATACTAGATATATCTTTGCTTCGCATAACGATACTAGAAGATGTAACTCTAACTACAGTAGATGAGACAAGAAGGGCAGGTAGGATGGTTTTTGTACCAAATAACTTTGTCTTTACAAAGCTTATATCAAACTATACCCACTCATCACTAAAGACTGTTTGGGATGGTGTAGATATAGTCATAACCTTTGAGTCAAATCATAAAAAAGCTATCCATATAGCAAGAGAGGTTACTAAAAAGTACTCAAAAGGGTATATGGATATAACTAGAAAACAGCTAAATAAACTAAGAAATAAATATAGCCTAAAACATACAAATGTTGAGCCTAGAATATTTAGCTTTATAGAGTCAAATGGCATAAGGATAAGCTCATGGTATCTTACAAATGCCTATGCAACACTAACCCTAAGAAGCACTATATCTATAGAGATAGTAGATGCTTTTTTAGCAGAAGATGATATAACCATCGCTTATCCTACACAGATGATGCACCTAGAGCGGGGCAAAAAGCCAAACCCGCCATTTGAAAATGGAGTGATATGAGAAAAAAAGTCTATTTTAAAACATTTGGTTGTAGGACAAATATGTACGACTCAGCCGTTATGATGGACTCACTAAAAGAGTACGATATAACCGAAGATGAGGATAGTGCAGATATAGTTATACTAAACTCATGTACCGTTACAAATGGGGCAGATAGTAGTGTAAGAGGGTATATATCTTCACT
Source organism: Sulfurimonas sp. (assembly GCA_041672945.1). GTDB lineage: Bacteria > Campylobacterota > Campylobacteria > Campylobacterales > Sulfurimonadaceae > JBAYBZ01. Next base: position 1,390 of record JBAYYR010000108.1, read on the forward strand.
AGAGAAAAAGAGTAATGCTAAGATTTATCTAACTGGTTGCGGGGCTCACACAAAAGGTGAGGAGCTACTAAAAAGTGGTCGTGTGGCGGGTGTTTTTGGTCAGAGTGAAAAGGCAAAGATAGATGAGCTTTTAAGCCAAAAAGAGCCATTTTATATGCTTGGAGATCTTGAGTTTATAGATGATAGTGTTGTTGATGATTTTATAGGTAAAAGTAGAGCATTTATAAAGATACAAGAGGGGTGCAACTTTAAGTGTTCATACTGCATCATACCCCAAGTCAGAGGCGGTGCTAGAAGTATGCATGAGCAAAAAGTGTTAGAGCAGATAACCCGTCTTGCTTCACATGGGTATGGTGAGTTTATATTGACAGGGACAAATGTCGGAAGCTATGGGGTTGATACAAAAAGCTCTATAGCTAAACTTATGAAAAAAATCTCCCAAATAAGAGGAGTTAGACGTATAAGAGTGGGTAGCATAGAGCCGCTTCAGATAGATAGTGAGTTTAAAGAGATACTAGATGAGCCGTGGTTAGAAAAACATCTACACATAGCACTTCAGCACACCTCACCAAAGATGTTGAAGATTATGAATCGGCGAAATGTCTACAATCAAGATAAGCTACTTTTTGAGGAGTTAGCATCAAAAGGTTTTGCTATAGGGACCGATTTTATAGTAGCTCATCCGGGTGAGAGAGAGGAGATTTGGCAAGAGGCTATGCAAAATATAAAAGCACTCCCACTAACCCACATACATGCTTTTACCTACTCACCGCGAGATAACACCCCATCGGCAAATCTAAAGATAGATGTAAATGGAGTAGTAGCAAAAGAGAGACTCCACGAGGTTGAGGCTATCGTTAAAGAGAAAAATCTAGCTTTTAGAAAAAACTTTAAAGGGGAGTTAGAGGTGCTAATAGAGAGCTATAAAGATGGCTATGCTATAGGTTATGATCAGCACTTTAACAAAATAGCCATAAGTTCAGACGAGGAGCTTAGTGGAAACTGGGTAAATATAACTAGCTATGAAGCTACTATGGAGGGTAACTATGGCAAGTTTTAAGACAAACAGAGTACTGCTTTATCTATCGTCCATCGTTATAGCACTGCTGTTACTTTTTGTACTTCTAAGAGATAATGCTGATGATATAACCCTAAATGAAGCGATCTCTATCTTAGAGTCAAAAGATATCAAAAACATAGTCGCAACAGATGATTATGTATATATAAAAACTGCTCAAAGTCTATATAAAATCCCATCATCTCAAGTAAATCCACAGATGTTTATAGACCATAAGGTAAAGGTTAAAAATAGCTATAACCCACTTGTCTATGTGCTAATATTTTTACTTCTAGTAGCAATAGTGACACTCTTTTATAGATGGTGGATAAAATCAAAAGAGACCCAAATAGCACCTAAAGCAGAAGCGCTAGATATGCAAACTTCGCAGATATTACCTATGAGAAGTGATATAACATTTAATGATGTTGGCGGTATAAGTGATGTTAAGAGTGAACTAGAAGAGATTATAGACTTTATGAGAAACCCAAAAAAGTACAAAAACTTCGGTGCAAGGATGCCAAAGGGTGTACTTTTAGTAGGTCCCCCTGGGGTTGGTAAAACTATGATAGCAAAAGCGATGGCAAATGAAGCGGGGGTGCCATTTTACTACCAAAGTGGGGCATCTTTTGTGCAGATATATGTCGGTATGGGAGCTAAAAGAGTCCATGAACTTTTTAGTGTAGCAAAAGCCCAGTCCCCTTCGATTATATTTATAGATGAGATAGATGCGGTTGGTAAAAAAAGAGATGGCACTAGAAATGATGAGAGAGAGGCGACACTAAACCAACTACTAACAGAGATGGATGGGTTTGATAGCTCAAGCGGTGTTATGGTTATAGCAGCGACTAACAACATAGATGTTCTAGACTCAGCACTCCTTAGAGCAGGGCGGTTTGATAGGCGAATATTTGTTGAGTTACCAACAAAATCAGAGAGAGCTTTAATACTAAAAACCTACCTATCTCGCATACCAAATAGTGTAGATGTCGATATTATCTCATCTATGAGTGTTGGCTTTAACGGTGCAGCGCTAGCAGCTTTAGTAAATGAAGCGACACTTTTAGCCATAAGAAACAATGAGATAAAAGTTATAGATGAGCATTTTTTTGCAGTAAAAGATAAAGTGATGTTTGGTAAAAAAAGGCTTTTAGTCTTAAGTGCTAAGCAAAAAGAGCTACTCTTAACATATCAAGCAGCAAAAGCTCTTAGTGCAACCTACTACGATATACCATTTGAAAAACTTATGTTATCAAACGAAAAACTAACACCATCAACAGATGAGCCACTCTTAAAACATGAGCTAGAGTCTAGAGTAAAGATGTTACTAAGTGGTATGGTAGCTTGTGGTATAAAACACGGTGAACATGCAAGTAGTGCTAAAAATGATTTAGATGAGGCTAAGAGCTTAGCACAAGATATGGCTCAGAGTTATGGTATGGGTAGCACTCTAATCTCACAAGATGAAGATGAGATACTACTAGAACTCAAAGAGCAAAGTAGAGAGTTTTTAAGTACTCATCTAGACACCATAGAGCAGATAGAGCAAGTGCTAAAAGAGCGAGAGAGTGTAACAAAAGATGAGGTTTTAAAGCTACTAAATGATCTACTTTAATGGTTTTTCTTTGCAAGATGAGCAGGGCTTTTTTGCCGATTTTATAGATGAGAGTGATTTTTGTATTTGCGGTTTTAGTTATGGAGCTATCAAGGCATTTGAGTTTACTCTAAAAAATCTAAAAGATGGCAAAAGGGTTGATAAGCTTCAGCTTTTTAGTCCAGCTTTTTTTCATGGAGCAGATGAGCGGTTTGTAAAACTTCAACTTTTAGGGTATAAAAAGGGCAGCTCTAGTTACATAGAGCAGTTTATAACAAACTCATTTTTACCATATAAAAAGAGCGATATAGTTTTAGGCTATAGTGATGAGGAGCAACTAAGGGAGCTTTTAGAGTATAGGTGGAGCGAAGATGAGCTTAAGTTTTTACTTAGGAGCGGTGTTGTTTTAGAGGTTTATATTGGTGGTGAAGATCATATCATCGATGTGCAAAAGGCAATGGAGTTTTTTTTAACTTTTGCATCACTCACTTATATAAAAAAAGCAAATCATTTTTTGGAGGTTAAGTAGTGTTAAAGATAGGTGTAATAACAGCAAGTGATAGAGCAAGTGCAGGGATATATGAAGATATATCGGGAGTTGCTATACAAGATACTATGAGAGAGTATATAGATGGTGAGTTTGAGATAGTCTATAGATGTATCGCAGATGAGCAGAGTATCATCGAGTCGACTATGATAGAGCTTTGCGATGAGCAAGGGTGTTCTTTAGTGGTTACTACAGGTGGGACAGGACCAGCTCTTAGAGATGTTACTCCAGAGGCGACCGAAGCGGTTTGTCAAAAGATGATGCCAGGTTTTGGTGAGCTTATGAGGCAAGTTAGCCTAAAGTA
>JBAYYR010000109.1:0-4881 GCA_041672945.1 Sulfurimonas sp.
TCTCCACCTATAACGGCTCTGTTTTTCCCTCTATATGCCAAAATCGTTGTAGCTTCTAACATCTACTCCCCTATAACTTCTACATGTAGCTTTGCATGTACACCATGACCTAGTTTAAGATCTAGCGAATGAAGCCCTGTAGTTTTTATAGCCTCTTTATCTGTTATATGTTTTTTATCTATCTCTATGTTGTGTTGATCGCTAAGTGCTGTTGCTACATCATCTTTTGTTATGGCACCAAAAAGGTGTCCAGTTTGACCTAGTTTTTTAGCTATAACTATCTTTAGTGAGTCTAGTTTTTTAGCTAACTCTTTTAGAGCATTTATCTCTTTTTCTAACTCTATTGCAGCTAGTCTCTCTTGCTCTTTATGATCTGCTACAACCTCATCTGTTGCATGTTTAGCAAAACCTTTGGCTATTAGAAAATTTTTCCCATAACCATCTTTTACCTCTTTTATCTCACCCGCTTTTCCGAGTGATTTTACATCTTTTATAAGTAGAACTTTCATAATTTACCTCACTATTGTTGATGGGTAGGCTACTATACCATATGTTAGATTTGTTATCTTGCTAAAGCCCATATTTCTAAGTATTCTAGCACAATGAGCACTTCTGCTACCTACATGACAATAAAGCACTATATGCTCATCTTTTTTAAACTCAGCTGCCTCAAATGATGCAAAAAAGTTACTAGTTGGAACTAACTCATCAGCCCCCTCTATGTGACCTCGATCCCACTCCATAGGCTCTCTAACATCTACAAGTCTAAAATCAACCATCTTAAGCTCTCGTGCCTCTAAAAGTGCAACTAAACTCTCTCCATCTAGCTCTGGAGACTCTAGTAGTACTTTAGCCTCATCTTTACTTAGCCCTCTTGAGTGGGTGTGTACTATCTCATCACCTTTTAGCTCATTTGCTTTTTTCTCTGCATACTCTGGAGTACAGTAGATACCACAATGGCAAACTCCATCTTCAGGTATCTCTTTTTCTATAGCAGGTTTACAAGGGCATATCCTATCGTCTACACTTTTAGCTTTGCCATCTACTGTTTCGACCATAAAACATGGGCAAAAGTATTTGCCATACATCATTTTGTTTCTAGCTAAACCTAGTTGAACACCCTCATTTACCTCTGCTTGTGGGTTATAAACCCAGTTAAACTGTTTTATAACACCATCGGTAAATTTTATGGTTTTACTTAGTTGCTCTTGAAACTCTGGTGAGTTTATATCTATCTTTGTCATACTAAACCCCTCTTGCTTTTCCAGCTATGATAAGTCTTAGTGCATTTAGCTTTATAAAACCTTGTGCATCTTTTTGATCATAAACCTCATCCTCTTCAAATGTGCTATATTCTGGGTTAAAGAGTGATTTGCTTGATGTTCTACCAACAACACTCACACTACCTTTGTAGAGTTTTAACCTTACAGTTCCCTCAACATTTTCTTGAGTCTTATCTATAGCAGCTTGCATCATCTCCCTTTCTGGGCTAAACCAGTAACCTTGATATATAAGTTTTGCATATCGTGGCATCATCTCATCTTTCATATGAGCAGCTTCACGGTCAAGTGTGATAGACTCTATCGCTCTATGAGCTTTTAGCATTATGGTTCCACCAGGAGTCTCATAGCACCCTCTAGCTTTCATACCGACATATCTATTTTCTACTATATCGGCTCTTCCTATACCGTGTTTGTTTCCATAGTCATTTAGAGTTTTTAGAAGTGTAGCGGGACTCATAGTAGTACCATTTATAGCTATAGGGTCTCCATTTTTGTACTCTATGGTTATATACTCAGGTGTATCTGGAGCTTTCTCTGGAGCTGTTGTCCATAGCCACATAGACTCTTCTGGCTCAGCATTTGGGTCTTCTAGATGAAGCCCCTCATAAGATATATGTAGCAGGTTTGCATCCATTGAGTATGGCGATATGCGAGGGTTGCCATTTTCATCCATATGTTTTTGAGATATCTCTATGCCATGCTCTTTTGCATAAGCTAAAAGTGACTCTCTAGAGTTTAGATCCCACTCTCTCCACGGAGCGATAACTGTTACATCAGGTTTTAGTGCAAGATAACCTAGCTCAAAACGGACTTGATCGTTACCTTTTCCAGTTGCACCGTGGCTAACTGCATCTGCACCAACTTGGTTTGCTATCTCTATCTGTTTTTTAGCTATAAGCGGTCTTGCTATAGATGTACCTAAAAGATACTCACCCTCATAGATAGCATTTGCTCTAAACATAGGGAAAACATAATCTTTTACAAACTCTTCTCTTATGTCAAGTATAAATATATTTTCGCTTTTTATCCCCATCGCTAGTGCTTTAGCTCTTGCTGGTTCCACCTCTTCACCTTGACCTAAATCTGCTGTAAATGTTACAACTTCAGCACCATAAACATCTTGTAGCCATTTTAAGATTATGCTAGTATCTAGTCCTCCAGAGTAAGCTAAGACAACTTTTTTGACATTTTTTTTCATTGAGTAACCTTTTGTATAAAAAATATGTAGAATTTAAGGGGTTATTTTACTATAAGTTAGATTAATTGTTATTAAGTTGGGAGTTATTGTCGATAAATGAAGCGGGTTCTAAGGTCTTAGCCCTTAGAGTTAAAAAGTATCCCGCTAACATCTCTCATCTTTGGTAAAAACTCAAGTGCCTCTTCTGCTGGATATCTTCTTATCATCCTATCGCTTTTAGAGTCTATCACTGAGACATAAAATATATCTTGCCTATCTACACCAAATCTTAAGCTTGTGTTAAAAGGCGATATCGCTTCATTTAACTCATCTATAAGCTTCTCTAGTTCCTCTTGTGAGTTTATCTGTGGGGTTTTTAGCTCATTATTTTTTTCATTTTCAAGTCTTGCTGATTCCATCTGTTCTACTCTTTGAGTAGATTTTAGTTCACCGCCACTTTGCTGTTGGGTTATTTGTGTTTGTTGCATTCTTGCTACATTTGCTATGCTATCCATGACTATCTCCTTGCAAATCAATAATTGTTATCACCAAATCGACACTTAAAAAAATTACTTTAGTGATATACTTTCATTTCATTATGAAAATATATATAAATCTTTTAAAATCAAACCATATCATAAAGAGACTCTCTAGTGTTCAGCTTATAGTATATTTTGGTGCTTGGTTTAGCAACATAGCGATATATACACTCTTGCTTGAGTTAAAAGTAGATGAGAGAGTTATAGCTTTTGTGGCAATGCTGCACTTTTTATCGGGTGTGCTTCAAGCTCCGCTATCTGGTGCTATTATAGATAGCTTTAAGCCTAAAAAACTACTTATGTTTTTGATAGTAGTGCAGTTTTTTGCAACTCTTGGTTTTTTAGTAGTAGGTAGCATCTCTCATCTTTGGCTTTTGTATATATTTGTATTTATAAAGATGGCGGCTGCTAGTTTTTACTTTACAACTGAGATGAGCCTTTTACCAAAACTTTTAAATGATGATGAGCTTAAAACCGCAAATGAACTCCACTCCATCATCTGGTCACTCACATACACACTAGGTATGACACTTGGTGGTTTTGCGGTATATCTCTTTGGTGTAAAGATAGCTTTTGTGCTTGATTCGCTTATGTTTGTGGTCGCTTTTTTTATGCTAACTAAGCTTGATATAGAGTTTATAGAGGCTAGAGTAAAAGAGAAGATACTATCTATGATGGTAGATGTTTTTAGATATCTAAAAAATCACCCAAAAGCACTCCATATGATGTTTTTACATGCTATAGTTGGCTTTAGTGCTTATGATGCACTTATAGCTTTAGTGGTCGATAAATACTACGCATCTATCATAGCGATATCTCTAGCGATGGGGTTTTTAAATGCTTCAAGAGCGATAGGGCTTGTGATAGGTCCAATGGTTTTGAGCCGTTTTATAAACAACTTAACCCTTTTTTATCTTTTTGTAGCGCAAGGTTTGGCTATTATGCTTTGGGCTTTGGTTATGCAAAACTTCTATATCTCACTTATAGCAAGTGTTTTTGTAGGTTTTTTCAACACCACCCTTTGGTCATACACCTATACACTTTTACAAAAAAATATCGACTCAAACTACTACGGTAGAGTTGTTGCATATAACGATATGTTTTTTCTAGGGACCGCTAGTTTTGTCTCATATATGATCGGTTTTTTAGCCCATAGTGGTTTTTCGCTTGAAGCTATCGCACTTATCATCGGCTCTATTTTTATGGTTGGTGGATTTTACTATATATGGGTTTTAAAAACACAGGAGATTAGATGAGTTTTGAAGATATAGACTTCTCTAAAGTGCTAAGGCTCTACTTGGCGGTAGAGGTAGAACATGAGGGCGAAGTGGCACAGATGAGCCTTGAGTGGTATGAGCTAAATAGCCAAAAAGTTAAACTTGTTGATTATGTTTTGGTTTTTGACTCCACTCCACATGGGAGCAAAGAGTTAGATAAAAAAAGCTTCAGATATAAAAGCAAAGATGAGCTTATAGAAGCAGCAAATTTGGCGGTGAAATACTTTGATATCAAGTGATACAAAAAAAGTTCTAAACATAGCCGCCCCCGCGGCACTAAAACATCTAGTAGATATACTTCAAGTCCTTATCGATATGCTTATGGTGGGAGCTGTTAGTGTTTCTGCTCTTGCAGCGGTTGGTATGAGTATGCAGTTTATTATGATGATAAATGTCCTTATGACCCTTTATGTTGTGGGTGGAAATGCTCTAATTGCTAGATTTATAGGGCAAGGTAGAAAAAACAGAGCATCTTCACTCTTATACTCACTTATGCTTTTTGCACTAGCTTTGTCGGTTGTAGTTACAATAGCGGGGTATTTTGGGAGTGAGTCTTTATATATATGGATGGGCTCAAGTGATGAGGTGGTAAAAGAGGGGAGTGC
>JBAYYR010000110.1:0-4872 GCA_041672945.1 Sulfurimonas sp.
ATCTTGAGTAGCCCCGTAGTCCCTTATCTTGTTAGGCGGTTTTTACGATTTGATAAAGATCAGCCTTTTATATTTTTATCGGCACTCTTAGCATTTTTAGGGATAGCTTTGGGTGTGATGGTGCTTATCGTTGCGATGGCACTTATGAATGGCTTTGATAATGAGTTTAAAAAAAAGCTAACCATAATGAACTACCCACTAACCATAACACCAAAGTTTTATGGTGCGGTAGATGAGCAACTACTTTTAAGTTTGGAAGATAAATTTAGCCAAATGAGCTTTAGCCCTTATGTTCAAACCGCAGTTATGGCTAGAGATGGTTCCAAAATAGAGGGTGGTTACTTTTTTGGAGTAGATTTTCAAAGAGAAGCTAAGGTAAATAGTGTCGTTAAAGAGGCTATAGCTAGTAGCAGTTTTTCTAAGTTTGACACACTTATAGGCAAGAGTTTAAAAGATGATTTTAGAGTTGAGCTTGGAGATAGACTTATGTATATCTTTACCCATGTTGATCCTAGTGGATTAGCGATAACTCCAAAGATAAAAAGGTTTCGCGTAGCAGGGGTTTTTGACTCGGGGCTTCATGCTTATGATAAAGCCTACAACTACACAACTCTCTCATCTTTACAAACTATACTTTCACTCCCATCAACCCAATACAGTGGTATCCATATACACTCAGATGACCCTATGAGTGACATAAAAAAACTTAGTGAAGTTCTACCCCAAAGTGTCACTATAAGAGGGTGGTGGCAAGATAATGCCAACTTTTTTGCAGCCCTTGAGATGGAAAAAACAGCACTTTTTATAGTCCTTATGCTAATCATACTAATAGCGGCAATAAACATCATATCTTCACTCCTTATGACTGTTATGAATAGGCGAAGTGAGATAGCCTTGCTTTTATCACTCGGTGCTACAACTTTAGAGGTGAAAAAAGTTTTTTTATATCTAGGTGTTGTGATAGGGGTAGGTGGCATAGTAGCGGGTATTGTGTTGGGGCTTAGTGGGATTTGGGTGTTAGGCACTTTTGACATTATAAACCTTCCAAAAGATGTCTATCCCACTTCAACTCTACCGCTAGATCTTAGCTTATTGGATTTTAGTTTTATAGTTAGTGGGGCATTTGTTATAGTTTTGCTATCTTCATACTACCCTGCTAGAAAGGCTAGTGAAGTAGATATTTTAAAAGTTCTAAGAAATGAGTAAAAAGATGAGAAGAGTTCTGTTTTTTATAGTTAGTATAGTTTTTTTAGTAGGTTGTTCAAGGGAGTATGCACTGGAAAATTTTGACTTAACTAAAGCTAGAGAGTCAAGTGAGATAGGCTTTGAGACTAGAAAGTTACTAAATCAAGATGGCACTTTAGCGGGAGTTTTTTCTTGTGTTTATCTAAATGATGTCTATCCAGATAACTACAACAACGATGAGTACTTTTATGTATCTTTTTACACTAAAGATAGCGATATTTACATAGACCCAAGGGTTGATAATGAAGAGTCGTATGCTAAAGAGATAGACACCACTTCACTAGATGTAAAGCTAAATGGTAAATACCCAAAAGAGATACTTCAGCTCCCAAAAATAAACGATTTTTCAAAGCTTTTAGATATAGAAAATGAGTGGAGTAAAAACTACCTAGTGGTTTTTAGTCATAGTGAAAATCTAAAACTAAACCTTGAAACACTCTTTCAAAATAAAAAAATCCTTATCAAGTATGATAAGGACTACTAAAAAAACTAGCCTTTCTTTTTCTTTCAGATAGATCAATCTTATAAATATATATAAGTTTTTCCAAAGGTTAGCTCTAGTACAATTCATTGTATCTAAAAAGATATAACGATATTTATATCTTAAAAATAAGGAATCGTATGAAGTCACAGGCTAAAATAGCACTAGCATCTATTGTACTACTCTATGCAAGTAGTTTGATAGCAGATGAATCTACTCAAGCATACACACTAGAGAGTATAGATGCAAGTTATGAGTTTAAGGATAACTCTATCTATTCAGAGGCTCCCTTAAACGCAAAAAGTACAAACACACTCAATAAAAAAACACTAGATACTATAGGTGGTCCAGCTCAGTCAAACTACTACAAAGCACTAGATTTGCTTCCTGGTGTAAATGTGCAAACCGCAGATTCGTTAGGTGTTTCAAATGGCTCTAGTATTAAAGTTAGAGGTAAAAGCTCTTTTCATGTTGGAAGAACTATAGAAGATATTCCTTTAACGGGGATCGTAGGCTCAAGTGGTCTTGGCGGGGGTGAACTTTTTGATATAGAAAATGTTAGCGAAATAAATTTATACAAAGGGGCTATACCATCAGATAAAGGTTTTTCTCTATCTACATCTACAGGTGTTGTAAATGCCAACCTACTTCAGCCACAAAATGATTTTGGTGTTCATATAAAGCAAAGCTTAGGAATCGATAGGTTTAGAAGAACTTTTGGTAGGGTTGATAGTGGCAAGATAGCAGATAGTAGTTCTTTTTATGTCTCATACTCTGATCTTGCTGCAGATAAGCAAAGAGGGGAGGGTAAATCTCCAGATGGTAGGCAAAATATAAACTTTGGGTTTAAGCAAAATATAAATGATAGCATTATGGCAAATATATATGCAGCTTTTAGTAAAATAAAACTTTATGATTATCGCTCAATGAATCAAGCTATGGCAGATGATTTTAAAGATAGTTATGATTTTGATTATGAGCCAGAAAAAGGTTCAAATATGTGGTACAAATACAATAGGCAAGAGTTTGAATCTAAAGCTATAATAGCCGATATAAAAGCCCGTTTGATGGATGATGTATATTTGACACTAAAGCCACACTACTGGGATGAAGATGGATATAGAATGTTTGCTAGTGGTGCAAACAAGGTGATTAAGTGGGATATAGACCATAAGCAATACGGAATACTATCTAAAATCGATGCTTATGTAGCTGATACCGCTTTAAGCTTAGGACACTCTTACTTAAATATGGAGGCTCCACCACCACCTGTTTATAGAAAAGTCTATACAGTTGATCCTAATGGAAATCTAACAGATTATAAATACCACACACTATCAAAGCAGAGCAATAATATACTAAATAGCTTTTTTATTACTGCTCTTAAGTCATTTGATGATCTAACTGTATCTGGCGGGGTAAAATATCTTGTATGGAAGAGTGCTAATCTACAATACTTTACAAATACAAATACTCTATCAGGAGATCTATCTTATGGTGATGCCTTATCACAAGCGATAGAAGATCCAAGACAAAAAGTCTCTTCTACAACATTTCACAAAGTTTTACCTAATCTATCTTTTGATTATAAGCTAACAAAGGATCTCTCACTAGCATTACAATACTCAAAAACATATGGCAGACCAGATTGGGGACCTCAGGCTCAAGGTTATCAAGGTGCTAGTGCCGCATACAAGGCAACACACACTATGCAAGATATGTTTGATGTACTAAAGCCAGAAATGGCTGATAATTTTGAACTCTCTGCTAGTTATAGTACAAAAGATTTCCATTTTAAGCCAGTTGCATTTTATTCGCAGTATAAAGATAAAGAACTCAATGTTTATGATGATATAGCACAACAAAACTACCTGATGAGTAACTCTAAAGCTATCGTTTATGGTATAGAAGCAGAGATGGCTTACTCTCCTACATCTGAGTTTTCTTTGTTTTGCTCACCATCATATACGATATCGGAGTTTTCAAAAGATACCACTGTTAGTGCGACTCAAACACTAGCAACTAAAGGTAATCAGCTACCAGATATACCAAAATTACTTATAAAACTAGGTGTAAGTTATGAGAAAAATGGTTTTTATCTATCGCCCGTATTTAGGTATTCTGACTCAAGATATGGAGATCCACTAAATACAACAAAGGTTGGCTCTTATACTATAGCCGATATACATACAGGCTACACTATGAAAAATATATCTTTTGCTAAAGAGTTATCATTTAGTGCGAGTTTGCTAAATGTGTTCAATAAAAAATATATAGCATCGATCTCTTCAAGTGACTTCACTTTAGATGGTGCAACTTCCTATATGGTGGGTGCACCTTTTAGTGCTATTTTTTCTGTATCTGCTAAGTTTTGATTGCTATGAGTAGGTTGTTCATACTACTACTATTTTTTATAAACATAGCTTATGCTAAACAAACCCATACAGTTTTAGATATGTATGGGAATGAGGTTGTGCTAAATAAAGATATAAAAAGGGTTGTTAGCGTTGGTGCTATTCCTGTTTTAAATAGCTTTGTTTTTGCTCTAAATAGAGGTGGCACTATAAGAAATGAACTACCAAAAAACTTTAAAGCAAGAGCTATGAGTGCAAAGCTACATGAGGTGTTGGCTAAAAATAGCAATATCTCTTTTGTATCTTCGCCAGATATCGAAAACCTTATAAGACATAAAATAGACTTAGTTTTAACTATGGATTCTTTTATGACACAAAATTTTTTAAAAAAAGGGATAAACTCTATATCTTTAAGATGGCAAAATCAAGATGATTTAAAAAAACTAATGCTTCTTTTAGGAGATGTTTTAAATGCACAAAATGAAGCTTTAGTTTATAATGATTACCTAAGCCAAAAGCTAGAATTTATAGAATCAAGAGTCAAAACAATACCAGAACAAAATAGGGTAAAAGTTTTGTATATGAACTTTACTACACTTACTAACCCTCATATTATAGCCGATTGGTGGATAGAAAAGGTTGGTGCAAAAAGTGTAACCGATATAAATAGACAAGTTGAGCAAGAGAGCTTTTCTGCTGAGAAATTGTTGTTTTGGGATCCAGATATTATTGTAGTTTCATCTAAAAAAGATAAAGATGATATCTATGCAGATAAGAGATACTCAGCACTAA
>JBAYYR010000111.1:0-4796 GCA_041672945.1 Sulfurimonas sp.
TGATCTCATCGCCAACAACAGCTCCACCAGTCTCAAGTAAGTCGTTCCACTTTAGACCAAAAGCTTTTCTGCTTATCTTACCCTCAAGTGTAAAGCCAACTCTCTCACCACCCCAAGGGTCCATCACAACACCACCAAAATCAAGATCGAGCGTCACTGACTTAGTAACATCACGGATAGTTAAATCACCTGTCATTTTATCTTTTGTAGCACTTGTCATTACAAAAGTTATCTCTTCAAACATCTCAGCATTTAAAAAGTCATCGCTTCTTAAGTGGTTGTCTCTTTTTTCTATACCAGTGTCGATAGACTCAGCATTTATAACACCTTCTAGTGATTTAAACACACCATTTTCTACATCAAAGTTTCCGCTAAACTCACCAAATTTACCAGTTACGGTACTAACTATCATATGTTTTACTTTAAAGCCAACATTTGAGTGCGATATGTCTAACACATATGGTTTTGCCATAAGTGAACCTGATGTTAAAAGTAGTGTTGTAGCTACTATGCTTAGTAGATTTTTCTTCATAAAGTCTCCTTTTTAAGTATTAAAATTATGGTACCATAATAAAAGTAATTTATACAAGTTTTGCCAGATTTTCGCCAAACTTTACCCGCTGATGGGCTATAACATTTGGTTCTAACATATCTTTTTGAGTTAGAAGTACTATAGTTGAACCCATCTCAAAACACCCAAAATCATCACCTTTATCTAAGTAAAGATCATCATACTCATAGGTTTGCGAGGCAAGAGCGGAGGCATTTGTTTTTATCCTATCATCAAAGCTAACCTGCATTACACCGACATTTAGGGCACTAACCAAAACCATATAAAACCTTTTAGCTTCACTAGTTTCGCACTCTATAACTACCCGCTCATTTTGAGAAAAAAGGTTTGCTCTTTTGTTTAGTGATGGGATATTTACAGGGTAAAACTTACCTGGTATATGAGTCGCTCTTAGTACTTTTAAGTTTGTTGGTATATGGTAGCGATGGTAGTCTTTTGGTGAAAGATATAGGTTTATAAAACTCCCACCATCTAAAATCTCTTTGTTCTTAAATGTATCGCCAAGTAGCTCATCTACACTATAACTCATCCCTTTTATCTGCAAAGCTATGCCGTTTTCTATGGTGCCAACTTCACTCACTAAAGAGTCACATGGCGATATAAAATCGCTACTATCTAAAGAGAAATCTCTAGGCTCTCTTAATCTTCTAGTAAATAGTTCATTTAGGCTCTTGTAGGTGCTAGGGTCATGAAACTCGCCCATATCTAAACCCATGATACTTACATAGCTACTATTTATAATGTTTTGAATAGGTTTGTAAAATTTGTATGAAGCGAACTTCCCAAAAGCTTGTGAGATCGCTGATGTTATATGTTTTTTGTCCATTTATTTCTCCGTGCGAAATTATAGTATAGATTGTAAAATACCAAACAATTAAGCCATAGGCGAGAGATCTCTTTTAGCTATCTCCTCAAGTAAAACAGTAGCATAAGAGCCTTTTGGTAAGTAAAAACCAAGCTCATAATGTGCATCTTCTTCTTTATACTTGTGGTTGATATCAAGCGGATAGACCCAAGCATATCTTCTAGTGCCATCTTCACCCACTTGCTCATCAAACTCTTTTTCTATCACCCCCGCCATAGCAGTCGCTCTTTTTACCCGTTTACCCGCTAAAAGCCCCGTTGGAGCAACATCTTTTGCTTCGATTCTAGCGATATCACCATCCTCACCCAAAAACTCAAAAAGCCTACCATATGGGTAGTGTTCTAAAAGATCACCCATCATAATCTTAAAAGGGTGTTTTTGGTTTTTCATCATCACCAAAGTATCTCTATCTAGGTTTAAAAGTGGCTCAAGCTCATCTATACTAAAACTCTCTACAAGGCGGCTCATCTCTAGTCTGCGACTAAGCCAAAGGTTAAAAAGATGGCTCTGATAGGCACTTAGCAAAAACTCTTTTATGGTTTTGTTTCGCTCTTTTTTTACACCACGAACTATATCGCGACCTAACTCATGGTTATTTTTATCGTTGCCAAATCTCTGATACCCAAAGTAGTTTGGCATCCCCCATTTTTCTATGCTACCTATCGCTTCATCTATCTTTTTGGCATTTAACGGTGTCACTTTTTTTAGTCTTATAAAAAACTTATTGCCTTTTAGATGACCTATTTTTAGTTTGTTGTTGTGGTATGTTTTGGCTAGTATTTTGATATTTTCATGCTCAAACTCATCTAGTTTTTGCTCGTAAGATTTTGGGATGCTTATATACTGTTTGGTTAAAGCATGTTTATCTTTTAGCCCTGCATAGCCTATTTCACGGTTTTTTACACCTAAATGTTTTGCCAAAATCGCTATAAGCTCATGGGTGCTAAGATCTTTTTTTCTTATAAAAACAACCAAATGATCCCCCGTGCCACTAAACTCATAAAGAGGCACCTCTTCAACTGTAAAATCTCTAGGAGTTTGTCTAAAATGAAAATCGATACTTGAGTGTTTTAGGTAGTAAAATCTATCCATATAATCTCGCTTTTTGTTATATTTTGCTTAAAATTGAAAAATCACAATAGAAAAAATCTCTTTTTAAGTTATAATTGGTGAATTGCTATCATCTGGGATAATTATATTTATGAAAAACTCTATAAAATCGATGTTTAACACTGTTTTTTATCTGATGCTACTATCTACAATTATTGCTATTATCATATCATTTTTGACATTTGATTTTGGCAATAATTTTCGAAAAGATCATAAAATATTAACCATAAACCAAACCTCAAAAGAGATTTTCAAGCTATCTTCTAGCCAAAATCAAGCAGAAGCTCTTGTGATGCTAAATATCCAAAAGATCAAACTTCAAGAAAACATAAACTCACTAAAAAGTCTGTATGAGCTAAATATATTACAAAAATTTTTAGTAGATAAAGCTCCATATATATCGCAAGTAGATAGGCTTAAAAACTTAGCAGATAAGCTTATATCTGAAGTGGAACTAACTCTAAATACAAAGCAAGAACTTGATATTGAACCACTATATATAGCCCTAAGCGATGAGATAGAGAGTTTTTATGTCACCTCACTAGAAGCAACACAAAAAGCACATAACATTATATTTTATATTGAGATGTTTTTACTCCTTAGTATAGTGCTTAGTATGCTTTTACATAGAGGTAGACTAAAACTTATACATGGCGACATAATCCACCTCTTAAACCCTCAAAACAGTAGCTATGAGTTTAAAACAAAAGAGCTAGAGGCACTACTACTAAGAGGTAGAAAACATACTCCTCAACCAACCAAAAATAGCGCATTTATAGATATAAATACCGACCTGCCAAATCAATACGCACTATATGATCTATATAGAGATAAAAAAAAGCTAAAAGAGAGTGGTTTTAGCTCGATCTGCCTATATAGCGTCGATAGTTTTGATCTTTATGAGTACTCACAAGAGTTTAAAGATAGTGTATATAAAAAGATAGCCTCCATACTAAAACTCTACGAAAAACCTACAGATACCGCGGCAAAAATAAGCGAAAATGAGTTTGCTTTTATACTCCAAAGAGATACAAAAGAGCAGTGCTTAAAGGACTCAAAAGACCCTTATGAAAACATCTCTAGCCTAAAGTTTAGTTATAACCAAAAATCGATCACCCTAAGCATAAGTGCTGGTTATATTATAAAGCCAAACAACATAACCCTAGAAGAGTCTATAAAAAGTGCAAAAAAACTTCTAGATTTTGCTAAAAAACATGGCGGAAATAGGCTAATGCAAGTAGAGGATTTAGCTGCTAGTGAGATGTAGTGTTACTTTTGGTAATGCTAAATAGTTTTTAAACTAAAAAAGTGTGTTGATTTGAAACACTAGTTATATTTATAATATCTTTTTATCCTACACAAAGCCTAGAGGTTGTATAATCTTGCTTATTTCATTATTTAAAAAAGGAAAGCTAATGGGTATTCCTATATATACTTATGATGCTGTTGTAGTTGGAGCTGGTCTTGCTGGATGTGCAGCGGCAAGAGAGTTACAAGTTGCAGGTAAAAAAGTAGCAGTTATAACAAAACTTCATCCACTAAGAAGCCACTCTGGAGCGGCACAAGGTGGTATAAATGCCGCACTAAGCGATCAAGATAGTGTAGAGTTACATGAGTTTGACACAGTAAAAGGGAGTGACTATCTAGCCGATCAAGATGCGGTTGAGTTTATGTGTAAAAATGCCCCTGAAACCATAAGATGGGCTGAGAGAATGGGTGCTGCTTTTAGTAGAAAAGAGAACGGCGAAATCGCTCAAAGACCTTTTGGTGGTCAATCTTCACCTCGTGCATGTTATGCAAAAGATAGAACAGGATTGACACTACTTCAAACTATGTATGAACAAGCTTATAGAAGCGGTGTAAAGTTTTGGGATGAGTGGTATGCAAGTGATATCATCTACAAAAAGGGTAAAGTTTCGGGTGTTATAGCTTTTAATATCCGCGATATGCAAGTAGCGATATTTAATGCAAAGTCTGTAATGTTCGCAACTGGTGGGTATGCAAGAAGCTACAAGATAAACTCAAATGCTCATGCAAACACAGGCGATGGACTATCTATAGTTGCTCGTCATGGCTTACCACTTGAAGATATGGAGTTTGTTCAGTTTCACCCATCGGGGCTATCTGGAAATGGTGTACTTATATCTGAAGCGGCTCGTGGTGAGGGTGGAAGACTATTTAACTCACTCGGTGAGAGATTTATGGAAAAGTATGCACCAAATGCACTCGAACTAGCATCTAGAGATGTTG
>JBAYYR010000112.1:0-4784 GCA_041672945.1 Sulfurimonas sp.
TTTAGTAAAGAGATAGAGTTTATATACCCAAAAGATGAGATTATGCTATATGCCGATAGAGATCTTTTAGAGATGATGTTTAGTAACTTTTTGGCAAATGCTATAGATGCCATAGAGCTTGATGAGAGAGATGATGGAGTTATCGAGCTTAGTTACAAAGAAGATAAAGAGTTTCATATATTTTACATCTACGACAATGGGATAGAGATAGAGAGAAAAGATAACCTTTTTGAGGCTTTTAAAAGTACAAAAGTAAAAGGTAATGGACTAGGGCTTGTTCTTTCTAAACAGATAGCTGAGGCTCATGGCGGGGATGTGGTACTGCTAGATACTAAAAAAAAGATTTTTGAGATAAAGATTGTGAAGTGAGATTCTGAGTCAAGCTCAGAATGACGGTTTTTTGTCATTCCAAACTTAAGACCCCGTCATTCCAAACTCGATTTGGAATCTAAAACAATGGATTCTGAGTCGAGCGAGACCCAGAACCTTGTTCAGGGTGACGGGGGATAGTCGTTCCAGACTCGATCTGGAATCTATTTTATTCTATAGCCTTAGATTCTGAGTCAAGCTCAGAATGACGATAAGGCTCAGGGTAAGAGATAAAAACTATATCTTTATACGAAAACCAGCAAAGTAAAAAGTCCCTACATTTATGTCTATATTTGTATCTACTTTTTTATCAAAAATATTATCGACTCCGCCATAAACACTAAATGTTTTATTTAGCTCATAACTAGCACCAACATCAACTAGTGAGTAGCCACTAACTTTATCTCTATTTAGCACATCTTCATATTGTCTACCTATATATCTGACATTTAGGTTTGTTTGAAGTGGCTCTATTGGCTTATAGGTTAGATTTAGTGCCGCACTTATATTTGGTGTATATATAATCTCTTTGCTTGTTTGTTTATCTTTTGTTTTTAGGTATGTTAGGTTTAACCCTGCATCAAAATTTTTATTTAGCATATAATCAAAATTAAGCTCAACACCATTGATATTTACCTTTTCAAGGTTTTCACTTGTGTAGTATTTATTAGCACCTGCTCCGTAAGAGACCAAATCTATCTTATCTTTAACCTCTGTTCTAAAAAGCACTAGCTCACTATTTAGCCCATTGAAGCTATTTGAGTAGGCTAACTCATAGGTTTTTGACTCCTCTGGTTTTAGGTTATAAGCTGTTGTTTTTATAGTATTTATCACCTCTGAACCATATCTCTTAGCATCTTTAAAAAGAGGTGAAACAACAAAATACTCAGCTATATCAGGGGCGCGGTAACCTGTTGCAAAGTTTGCTCTTATTTTATTGTTTTCATCTAGTCTATAGACTACACCACCTTGAAAAGTAGTCTTGCTTGAAGCATTTGATATATCATCGTATCTTATACCAACTGTAGCATTTAGAGTATCGCTAAACTCTATCTCATCTTGCAAATAAGCTGCTTTATACTCAACTTTTTTTGTTATAAAATCACTTGAAGTTGGATCTGGATTTATAGCTGAGCTATCCCTTTTTTCTTTTCTAAAATCAAGCCCTAGAGTTAGAAGATTTGCATCATTTAGAGCATATGTTGTTACCGACTCTATAGTATCAACTTCAACATTTGCACTAAATTTTGTATTTGTAGGACCCGCAAAGTTCATAGGAGTCGTCTCATTTCTCTTCTCATAATCAGACTTATAATATCTTAGAGTTGTACTCAACTCATCTGTAATATCGTATCTTGCAAATACCGAATAATCAAATCTATTGTTTTTATCTTTAGAGAAAACTGGAGTGTTTTGAACAGGAGCAGGATTTCCAGTCATAGGAGAAACCCCTAAGTACTCACCCTCTCTATTTTCTTTGAAGTAGTTAAGATCGACTCCCATAGTAAAACTATTGGTGATATCTTTTTCTAGTGAAGCCCCTATACTTCCAACTGTTGCATCATCTAAGTAAGTTACACCTAAAGTCCCTTGTTTCCCATGTTGTGGATGAGCTGGATTTACTGGTACCATTTGAGTATAATTTCTATCTAGCCTAAAAGATGAGTTATCTGTAAGTGAACCATAGAGTTTATATTTATAGCCATCAAGACTACCCATAGTTGAGAGGTTTATCACCCTTTGTCTCGCATCTGCATGGTTATTTTGACCATATTTTATGTCTAAATCACTCTGATTTATATCTATATTTTTCTTAGTGATTATATTTATAACCCCACCGATCGCATCACTACCATAGAGTGTACTCATAGAGCCTTTTACTATCTCTATACGCTCTATCATCGAAACAGGTATCCTATCTAGCTCATAAGGTTGCTCTGTCTCACCACTGAGCCTTTTACCATCTAAAAGTATAAGTGTACCATTTGGTCCAACTCCCCTTATAGAGATCGAGCCTTTTGAGGCTGAACTAGGGTGTGGAAATCTCCCCATTTGGATATTTAGCGATGGTACTTTTCTAAGTGCATCACCGACATTTGTAGCAGAGATTTTCTGCATATCCTCTTTTGTTATAACCACAACAGATGCACTTACTCCATCGATATTTTTCTCTGTTTTAGTAGCTGTTGTTATGTATAGATCTTCAAGCTTACTCTCATCTGCACTAAAACCTTGCACTAAAAGTAGTGATGTTAAAGATGATATAAATATTTTGTTTTTCAAACTAAACCCCTTATAAAATGATAATGAAAATCATAATGTTAAAAAGATTAAATACAGTTGAAATTATCTTAAAATATTCATCGATTCTATGGTTTTAAGTAGTGTTGAGTCACTATCGGCATTTTTTAGCTCACCCCCTAACTTTAGAGTGCTAAAAAGTGCCTCTCCAACTATAAAACGACCGATCTTATCACCCTCTTTTGTCCTAACTCCCCAAGTGTTGTGAAAAACAATAATCTCACCATCAACACTCCCCACATAAAGCACCACATGACCTCTTCTAAAGAGTATAGTTCTAAATGGTATCGCCTCTTTTTTTATAAGCTCAATCTTTTGTTTTTCGCTTAAACCTTTTAGACTTATAACATCGCCTACTCTAGCTTGAGCAGCGGAGTTTCTAGGTAAAAAGTAACCAAAAAAGCCAAAATAATCCCTCATCATAGATGAACAATCTCTTTGTTCAAACATACCGCCCCAGCCGTATCTATCTTTTATAAGCTCATCTATAACTAGCTCTATATGCTTTGGCTCAAAAGTTGCAAACTCCAAAAAACCTATATCTTTTGGTATAAGTGTATAGTTTTTTATAGGTGCATTTTCTTGTGTGGCACTAAAAGCTAGTACTAAAAAATCGCCCTCATCTTCTACTAAAGGTAAAACCATTCCGACTCTACTTTTAAACAAAAAACTACCGTTTTGACTAAGTAGTGAGAAGCCATCTTTAGCTATAAAAACTTTTTTTGCCTCTCTTATAGCCTTGATATCATCATCACTCATATATGCAAAATCATCACTTTTTATCCACCCAGAAGCGTAAGAGCTAAAAGCATATGCCCACTCTTTATCGCTACTAAAATGTGAGATATATATAGGCTCATTTGGTGCTAGAGAGCTGTTTTGCATATAATCAAATGGAAACCCCTCTCCAGCTTGTTGCGGGTCTTTAAAGAGCATATCAGAAGTTGGAAAAACTCTAAGATTTACATACTTTACAGTTATAGCTGCTCTGTTTATACTCTTAAAATCATCAAAGTTTGAACTTATTTTTAGCTTTTGAAAAAACTCTTTTTTTAGCGGTTTTAGGTTTATGCCATAACTATTTTTTTCACTATAAACATTAAAACCCCATGCGATATCCTCTTTTTTGTTTGTGATACCACTTTGCCAAATCTTATAGTATCTATCAAAAAAATCCTCTTGATATATATACTTTGGAGTGATGGTATCTGTATATGAGCTTGGATTTTGCGAGATAGTTTCAAGGTCTGCAACTTGTTTTGGTGGTACATATGTAGCACAACCACTAAAGAGTAAAACAAGAGCTAAAAAAAGGTAGTTTTTCACTCTTTTTTACCCTGCTTCTCATCTAATTTTTTCTGTTTTTCAAGCTTATTGTGGTGGTAACCTATAACTATATAGACCATAAAAAGTACAAATAGCAAAACCATAATAGCATCTATAAAACCGCTCATATATTCTCCTTAAAGTAGTTGTAGTTTTGTCTTATCGCCTCATAAAGCACTATCCCTGTGCTTATGGCTAGATTTAAACTTCGCCCATCTTTTCCCATCGGTATGGTTATATTGTTTTGAGTTTGAAGGAGTTCTTTAGGTAGCCCTTTTGTCTCGCTCCCAAAAAATATATAATCACCCACTTTAAACTCAGCCTCAAAAAAAGGTTTATCGGTTTTTGTGGTGGCAAAATAGGCATTTGAGCCTATGTGGTTTGATGCAAAAAACTCCTCTAAGCTCTCCCAAACTATAAGATCTACCTTGTGCCAATAATCAAGCCCCGCTCTTCTAACTGCTTTTTCGTCTATGTCAAATGCTATGGGCTTTATGATGTGAAGAGTTGAAGAGGTATTTACACAAAGACGACCTATAGCCCCTGTGTTGTTTGGGATCTGTGGATGGACTAAAACTATGTTAAACATCTAAAAGATTACTGTTTTGTTTGCATATATAAAGATTCTATCTTCAAGGGCGAGTTTAAGTGCTTTTGATAAAACAACCTTCTCAACATCGCGACCGAGTTGTTGCATATCTCTCCAATTATAAGCATGGTTTACCCTTATAATCTCTTGAGCTATTATCGGTCCATCATCTAGGTTGTTATTTACAAAATGAGATGTC
>JBAYYR010000113.1:0-4724 GCA_041672945.1 Sulfurimonas sp.
GTGCAGGAGTAGCTGGTACAGACACCACTTTAACTGGTAGCTGGATAGGTGATGGATCGGGTGTTAGTGGAGTGAGTGGAGATATCTATATGGAAACCATTGCTGGTGGTGGAACTCCTCTACATGGCACCTTTGAAGCACACTGATAAGATTAGGAGAAAAAGATGAAACAAATAACTATAAAACTAAGCATACTAGCTTCACTAGCACTTCTACCTTTAGGTGCAAATGAGTACTCTCAAGAGGCATTTGACAAAGTGCTTGAGGGCTACCAAAACAAAAACTATCAAGATAGCTATATACTACTACAAAAGTATGTTAAAGACAACAAGCTAGATGCTCAAAGCATATTTATACTAGCTAGAAGTAGCTACGAGATAGGCAAGTACGATGAGGCACTAGCTCTTTATAAAGAGCTTTTAGAAAAAGAGCCAAATAACCAAAGAGTTAAGCTTGAACTTGCTCAAACATACAACAAACTAGGTGAAAATTCTAAAGCAAGAGAGCTATATATAGATGTATTAAAAGACCCTACTCTACCGCAAAATGTTAGAAAAAACATAGAGCTAACACTAAATAGTGCAAAGCAAACTCCAAAGAGAAACTTCACAAGACTAACTCTAGGCATAGGGTATGGGTATGACTCAAATGTCGATAATATCAGCGATGATGAGCATGTTTACTGGGGACCTATACCACTAAAGATAGATGACAAAAGAAGCGATCATCTAAGCGAATACTTAGTCGCACTAAACAATACCTATAAGCTACAAGATAACCTAACCCTAGATACTAAGTTTACAGGTTACTACCAAAACTACAATAACGAACACGACAATAACTTAGGCTTAGCAGCTTTAGGGGCTGGTCTATCTTACTACACTCAAGATACAAAATCCTCTGTTATGCTTGAGTACAACTATGTAAGTTTAGATAACCACTCCTACCTATACAACTACATCTTAACACCCTCTTTTGAGTACAGAGTAGATAAAAACTTGCTATATGGTGCAAAATTTCGCCTTATCAAAAAGGATTTTAGGCAAGATCTATATGATTTTAGGGATTCGTACTATTTTGATGTTGAAAACTCACTCTCTTTAGCGACAGAAAACTTTGGTCTAAATAGAGCTTTTGTGACATTTGGAAGCGACAACAAAGATGGAGCAAAACACCACAATGTTGATTATGACTTTTTGTCTTTTAAGGTAGCAAATATCTACCCGCTAACCAAATCAACACTTATAAATAGCTCCATAGAGTACTATATCGATAGATACAAAGAGAGTGAAAATATACTCTACCAAAGCAAAAAAAGAGACAATAAAGCAGTGCTAGATTTGGGTATCTTACACTCCATAAACAAAGATTTTGCCATAGGGACAAGCATAAGGTACATAGACAATGACTCAAACCAAAATATCTATGAGTACGATAAGTTTATAATAAAAGCAAACCTATACTACACTTTTAACTTTTAGTACTATTTACCTTAAAAATCCTAAACCCTTTTTGGGGTTAGGATAACTCCCACTCACCCATAAAACCAATCTTTAGCGACTCTCATAAAAGGTTTTTGCTCATAAAACTCATCTTCATCAAGTTTAAAACGGAAGTTTTTCATATACTCTTCTAAAAGTGTGTAAGCCTCATTTATCTCTTGAAACTTGGCTGTATCTCCGCCCATCTTGTCTGGGTGAAACTCTTTAGATAGTTTTTTATAGCGGTTTTTAAGCTCTTGATGGGTTAGTTTTGTGGTGATATCTAGTGTTTTTAGTGCTTTTTCAAATTGTTCAAATGGTATCATAGTGGAGTATGATATACAATCTTTAGCTATAATGTCAAGATTTTTAATTAGGAATATTTTTGTTAAATCTACCAAACTTACTAGCATTTTTACGAGTTTTACTAGCCCCGCTTATGTTTTGGGTTATACTAAATAGCGATGTTTTCACACAAAATGGGATCGATATAAGCTGGAATTATTACTTAGCGGCACTTATATTTGTCATAGCGAGTGTAACTGACTTTTTTGATGGCTATATAGCCCGTGAGTGGAGCCAACAAACACTCCTAGGTGCAATCATAGACCCACTAGCAGATAAGATGCTAACTATCGCTGCTTTTCTAGCACTTATGATGATAGGCGAAGCTAGTCCATGGGCGATATATATCATAATCATCCGTGAGCTTTTCATAACTGCTCTGCGAACAGTCGCTATAGGTGAAGGTTTTGATGTAAAAGCCTCTATGGCGGGTAAGGTAAAAACAGTAGCTCAGATGTTTGCGATAGGTTTTTTACTAATGCACTGGAGCGGGGGCGAAGCACTACTTTGGATAAGTGTAGCCATAACACTCTACTCAGGGCTTGAGTATATACTTGAGTTTAAAAGACTCTACAAGGAGAAAAATTGAGCTTTATTGTCTCACTTTTAGTTTTATCGGCACTTATATTTTTCCATGAATTAGGTCACTATATGGCTGCTAGATTTATGGGTGTAAAGGTTGAAGTTTTTAGCATAGGTTTTGGGCAAAAGATAGCCTCTTTTCACAGATGGGGCAATGAGTGGCGAATAGCAGCTATACCGCTAGGTGGCTATGTTCGCATGAAAGGGCAAGACGATAGCGATCCAACCAAAAAAAGCTACGATTATGATAGCTACAATATTAAAACCCCGCAACAAAAGATATTTATACTCTTAGCAGGTCCACTTGCTAACTTTATCTTAGCTTTTTTTCTATATATAGCGGTTGGTTTAGGTGGTCCAAATGCCCTAAAACCTATCGTAGGTGAAGTGGTAGATGGCTCCCCTGCTATGGTAGCTGGACTCAAAAAAGGTGATACCATAAAAACTATAAATGGTTTTGAGCTTAACACTTGGGAGCAGATGGCAAAGATCATAGAAAACTCTAATGGCTTGTTAAACTTAGAAGTTATAAGAGATGGTAGGATCTACCCGTTAAACATAACCCCAAAGATAACAAAATCTAAAAATATTTTTGGTGAAGATATAGATAAAAAGATGATAGGTATCGCTGCTAGTGGCGATGTTTTTTCGCAAGATTTAGGGCTTATTGGCTCACTTGATTATGCCTATAACCAAACTATATTTGCCTCTACTATGATATTTACAAGTGTTAAAAAACTACTTTTTGGCGAGGTTCCCGCTAAAGAGCTAGGTGGAGTCATAAGTATAGTTAAGATAACCTCAGATGCGGCACAAAGTGGCTGGATGAGTGTGCTGTTTTTTGCGGCACTTATCTCTGTAAACCTTGGTGTTTTAAACCTTTTGCCTATACCTGCACTTGATGGTGGACATATTATGTTTAACATATATGAGTTTATAACACGAAAAGCAGTTAGTGAAGCTGTGATGATAAAGCTTACACTTGCTGGGTGGGTGGTGCTGTTTGGGCTTATGGGTCTAGGGTTATATAACGATATAAATAGGATGATGCAATGACAAAAGAAGAGTACAAAATATATCTAGATGATGTTATAAGAAGAGTTGAAGCGGCTAGAGTTAGGTTTGATGAGAGGCAAATAGTTAAAATCGTAGCGATTAGCAAATACTCAAGTGTAGATGAGATAAGAGAGCTATACACTATAGGTCAAAGAGCTTTTGGTGAAAACAAAGTACAAGATCTTAGAGCTAAAAGTTTAGAACTAGATGAGCTTCCACTTGAGTGGCACTTTGTAGGAAATCTTCAAAAAAACAAGATAAACAATCTTTTAGATATAGACCCCTATCTTTTTCACTCACTTGATTCTATAGAGTTAGCCTATGAGCTTCAAAAAAAGCTTGTAGCTAAAGATATGAGCTTAGATGCACTTTTGCAGATAAACTCAGCCAAAGAAGATAGCAAACATGGCTTTATGCCCGAGATTGCCAAAGAGGCATATGAGCAGATAAAAAAAGAGTGTCCAAGCATAAACCTAAAAGGTGTGATGAGCATAGGGGCTCATAGTGAAGATAAGAAGTTGATACAAAAAAGCTTTGAAACTACCTATAGCATATACAAAGAGCTAGATGGAGCTACTATATGCTCTATGGGGATGAGCGGGGATTTTGAACTAGCTATAGAGTGTGGATCAAATATGCTCCGCCTTGGTTCTATTATGTTTAACAAATGATATATGATGCCATCACCATAGGGGCTGGAGCTAGTGGGATCATAGCTTCTATATCTCTAGCTAGAGGTGGTAAAAAAGTACTTTTATTAGAGAAGATGCCTCAGATCGGGTTAAAGGTAAAAGCTAGTGGTGGCGGTAAGTGTAACCTAACAAACAAACTCTCAACTGAGGTATTTTTAGAAAAGTTTGGTAAAAATCGCTTTTTTATAAAAGATGCCATAGAGAACTTCAACTCAGATGAGCTGATAAGATTTTTTGATACCTTAGGGGTTAAAACCTTAAGTGCCGATGGCTTTAGGGTGTTTCCCTCTACTCACAACTCCCAAACTATTACCGATGCACTAAGAGATGAGCTTAAAAAAAGCGCTGTAGTGACTAAGACATCATCTGCTGTTATAGATGTTTTGAAAGATGATACTTTATTTAAAATAATCACAAAAGATGAGACTTTTTTATCTAAAAATCTTATATTAGCAACTGGTGCCTTAGGGTATAAAAGCCTTGGAACTACGGGCGATGGATACAGTTTTGCTAAAAATCTATCTCACACTATCACCCCGCTCTACCCTGCTATGCTACCTTTAAAGTT
>JBAYYR010000114.1:0-4616 GCA_041672945.1 Sulfurimonas sp.
TAATCAAATACACTACTAGCGGTATTTTGTATAAAATCATCTATGTTTATATTGTGTGCTAGAAGTATTTTTACAACCCTATCATAAGAGAACCATGAGTTTAAGATCTCACTTTTACTCGACATTAAAACCTCAGCATTAGCTTTTAAAAAAGTGATCTCTCTCATCTTAACCCTACCCTTTTATGATTTTATCTACTACCTCGTAAAGATTTTTAGATATATTGTTTTTGGACAAAATATACTCAAGTTCTAGCTTTAGCAAATCTCTATTTTCTACACTTAGCTTTGGATAGATCCTAAAAGATGAGGCAAAAGCAGATGCCATTTGAGTGTTTATGCTATCAAGCTCAACTATCTTAGAGGCTATAAACCTATAACCGCTCCCATCTTTTGCATGAAAATATCTAGCATTTTTAGCAAATGAGCCTATAAGTGAGCGGAGGAGATTTGGTACTTTTTGATCATAATACTTATCGCTCTCTAGCTCTAAAACCTTGCTAAGCAGACCGCTCATCTGGCTTGAAGCTATGATAGCATAATACTTTTGAGCCAAAGCGGTATGATGAGCATAGTTTGTATAAAAATGCTCTAGCTCTTCGTGAGCTTCAAGATCAGCTAAAACCCTTAGAGCTGCTACTTTATCGTTCATACTCTTTGAGTTGTAGTACTGCCCTTTAGCTAGAGTTTTATCTTTTAAGAACTTTAAAGCGGTGTTTTTTAAAGCCCTTTTACCCATACTAAGTGCATCCAGAGCGGTAGAGTCTTCATCGTGATTTGTTTCATAGATATCTAAAAATCTATCGCTAAAAGTTGAACTCAAAACCGACTCTAACATATCTTTAGAGTTACAAATTAGCTCAAAATCGATATCCTGCTCATCTTGAATAATAGCATTTATAGTTGGAAGCTCTAGCATATAAGCCTTTAGTGATGGCTCCATAGCACTACCTAACAAAAACTCATAAGCCTCTAAAAAACTATCGCTAACAAAACCACTCTGCATAATATGTTTTATGTTTTTAAGCATCGCATTTTGGGTAGATTCATACCTTGCAAAACCGTTTTTATCGTATTTCATCAAAAAGTTATAGTTTGGCTCTTTTTGTTTTATGATAATCGGGGCTGAAAAATCACGATTTATAGATAGTATCGGTTTTTTTTCAAGCTTAAACTCAAAGGTTTGCTCCTCATCTTTGATGGTTAAGCCCTTAGTTATTAGCTCATCTCCATCTTCATCTAAAAGGGCTATATTTAGTGGGTAGTAAAATGGCAACTGTCTTTTTTTATCTGCACTATCATCTATCTTTTGGGTTAATTTTAAACTATAAACTCCATCACTAAAACCCTCGCAAACCTCTAACTTAGGAGTTCTAGATTGTGTGTACCACCGTTTAAAAAGCTCCATATCTATGCTACTTACTTCACCCATACACTCTAAAAACTCCTCAGTCCCTACAGCCTTGCCATCATAGCGATTAAAGTAGATATTTAACCCTTTTTTAAAGTTATCCTTGCCCATAAAACTCTGAAGCATTCTTATAACCTCAGCACCTTTTTCATAGATAGTTGAAGTGTAAAAATTATTTATCGCTATGTATGAGTCGGGTTTTATAGGGTGAGCCATAGGCGAAGCATCTTCACTAAATTGTCTATCTCTTAGAGCCTTAACATCGATGATTCTTTGTAGTGATGGGCTATTCATATCGGCACTAAAACTCTGATCTCTAAAGACTGTTAATCCCTCTTTTAGAGTTAGCTCAAACCAGTTTGCACAAGTGACACGATTACCGCTCCAGTTGTGAAAATACTCATGTGCTATCACATTCTCTATACCCAAAAAATCACTATCGACAGCACTAAACTCATCTGCTAGTACATAGTGAGAATTAAAAATATTTAACCCCTTATTTTCCATCGCTCCCATATTAAAACTATCAACTGCAACGATATTGTAAAGTTCAAGATCATACTCTCTATCAAAACTCTGCTCATCCCACTTCATCGCATTTTTTAGCGACTCCATAGCAAATGCACACTTTGACTCATTGCCCTTATCGACATATATATTTAGTACAACTCTTTTGCCACTCATAGTTATAAACTCATCGCTATAAACACCCAAATCCCCTGCTACAACCGCAAAAAGATAGGTTGGTTTTAAAAATGGATCTAGCCAAATGGCACCATGCCTATGCTCATCTATACTAAAACTCTCAAGAAGATTGCCATTGCTAAGCAAGATCGGATAATCTTTTGAAGCTTTTATAGTTGTTTTAAAAACACTTAACACATCTGGTCTATCTAAGTAGGGTGTTATTCGCCTAAAACCCTCTGGCTCATTTTGAGTACAATATATCCCGCTAGATCTATAAAGCCCTTCTAGTTCAGTGTTGCTATCTGGATATATTTTGTTTTTTATGTGGAGTATAAAACTATCTGGTATATCTTTTATGATTAGCTTCTCATCTTCATAGGTGCTATCTTTTAAAACCCCATCAACACTAAGCTCTAAAAGCTCAAGGTCTATCGCATCTAAGAGCAAATCTTTTTGGCTTAAATCTAGTTTTTTTATATGTAGGGTTGAGCTTATAAGTGTAAAATCTTCATAGATATCAAACTCAAGTTCGGTTTTACTTATATTAAAACTAGGTCTTTTATAATCACTTAATCTTATAACTTTTGGATTCATAGTTATATATCATAATCCAAAACCTCTTCGGTTTCGACTCTATTTATCTTGTTTGTTTTGGCATAGTTTACTATCTGTTTTAGTCTGCTTAGAAGATTCATCGGTGAGACTGTATCATCTAACTTATCGATAGCTACATATGAGCTTCCTGCTTCGTTGAAAAATTTGTCTAAGTTAAAGATAAGGTTTTGAGTAGCTTTTAGTGTCTCTTGCATATCGGTAAACTGATATATGATAAAGTAGTGGTTATCATCTATATCTATGATAAGATCAGAAATCCTAATAAACTGCGAAAGCTCAACAACATCTATAGGGTGTTTATGGTAAAGTAGAGCAAAAGTGAAGTCTAGATTATATCTCTGTTTGATATAGTAACTCTTTTTTACCATCACCTGAAATCTATTTTTAACACTCTCTCTTATCATTTTAACTACTTTGTATTATTTTTTTTAATATTTTAATATTTTAGCTATAGAAGCATAAAAAAAAGATAAATTACATTTTTATAGTAAAATATGAAAAAATATCGGGAAAAAGTGATTTGAGCATATATAGAGAGTATGACATTAGAGGGATTTTTCAAAAAGAGCTAAATGAGAGCAGTGTAAAAAAGATAGGTTTTGGGCTAAGTAAAAAGATAAAAGGTGAAGTTGTAGCACTAGGTTATGATGCTAGAAGCCACTCACCTAAGCTTTTTGAGTGGCTAAGCTATGGGCTAAATAGTGGCGGTAAAAAAGTTTTAGATATGGGTTTAGTGCCAACTCCTACAAACTATTTTGCATCATTTAATGAGTTTGATGGACTAAAACCATCAGCTTCCATCATGATAACAGGCTCACACAACCCACCAGAGTACAACGGATTTAAGATCACTATAGATAAAGCACCATTTTTTGGTGAAGATATATATAAACTAGGCAAAGAGTGCCAAACCCTTGAAGTTCCACAAAACACAACTCCAAATATTATAAAAGTAGATGTACTAAGTAGATATATAGAGTTTATGGTAGAAGAGTTTAAGCACCTTAAGGGGATGGGTACTAAGATAGTTTATGATTGTGGAAACGGTGTTGCTGGGGTTGCGATCGATGAGATATTTAAAAGATTAGAGCTTAATGTTAAGGGTATATACACTAACCCCGATGGGAGCTTTCCAAACCACCATCCAGACCCATCAGATGAGCATAACTTAAAAGATATCAAAAAACTTCTAGCAGATGAGGGTGATATAGCTTTTGCTTATGATGGAGATGCCGATAGGATAGCTGTTTTAACCCATAAACACAATATAAAAGGTGATATTATGGCACTTTTATACTCACTAAAGATGAAAAATCCTACAGTTATAGGTGAGGTAAAATGTTCTCAAGTTATGTACGATGAGCTAAGAAAACGGGGTGCAAAAGCGATAATGTACAAAACTGGTCACTCAAATCTTAAACTTAAGATGAAAGAGCTTGATGCGCAGTTAGCTTGTGAAGTTAGCGGACATGTATTTTTTGCCGATAGATACTTTGGGTATGATGATGCTTTATATGCGACACTTAGGATGTTAGAGCTTATAAATGATGGTGTTGATCTAGATGAGCAGATAGATAAACTACCAAAAACCTACTCAACACCTGAGCTAAAAGTTAGCACAACTGAAGAGCAGAAGTTTAAACTTATAGCTAAGATAAAAGAGCTTTTAAAGACTCCACCGAGTGATTTTCCTACTATAAAAGAGATCATAGAGGTTGATGGAGTAAGGATTGAGTTTAGTAATGGCTGGGGGCTTGTTCGTGCATCAAACACCACACCTATACTAGTTACAAGGTTTGAAGCGACAAATGAGCTAGATGCCACACTCTATGAGAAACATATAAATAACCTAATCAACAAAGCAAAGGAGAGCTTATGAAAACACACAAACTAATAATGCCACT